>NZ_JBQKLS010000002.1:0-263574 GCF_052116105.1 Oribacterium sp. Sow4_G1_1 | reverse complement strand
GTTCGGGAGGATATTCTCCATCACATCCGTAATGGAATGCGCCCGGCAGAAGTTTCCAACAATGCCAGATTTGGTAAGCGGGTCTTCCTGCTTTTTCTGCTGTCTTGCCAGTTCCTTCTTTTCATCCTGAGATACCGGCAGGGTTGTGACATCCTGCCAGTCTGGGCGTGCGGCAAGGAACGTGTCCGGATCAAGAAGGTCTCCGTCAAATACCTCGCAGAGATATTCACCATCAGACGGGCACGTCGGCCAGAACATGAGCTGATTGATCTCAAACGAGCAGACATCCACCTGACTCATGCCAAACTCCGCAGCCAGATACCGGGCAATCGCGTTCGTCTCATCCGGCGTCATGGGACGCGTCGTAGGAATCACAATCCGGCCTCTTGGCTTTTCCGGCGTATGGCTGTGTGTCGTATAGAACACCGACGCATACCGGTGATGTTCCCGGTACCAGTCAAGGAAGCCGAGCTCCAGCTTATCCTCGTCCAGCGTGATCGCTGTGCGATACCGGACCTCTTCCTTTTTTCTCCGCTTGCCCTTGAAGATGCCTGCGACAAAGCCGCCTTTATCCTTGGCCTCGTCACGTTCTGCCCGTGACATCTTCTTATATTCCGCGACTGTCTCCGCTGTCCGGATCGGCTCCTGCAGCTTCTCACAGAGATCTCCGAAGCTGATCTCCATCGGATTCCACGTGCCTGCCTTCCGGCTGTTTCCCACGGTAATCTTCAGCATGAGATCCTTGGGATCGGGACTGTCCCGACCGGAATCTGAATCTGTCCGCTGTTTTTCTTCCATCAATACTTCCATGCTCAATCCTCCATGAGATATTCCTTGGCCTGATAGGCTGTCGGGTTGTTACGTTCCTTTCCCTTTCGATACGGTTTGATCCATACTTCTTTGCCACTCTTGTAATGCCGCATGTGGCCGATGACACCCCAGCACGGGCATTTCATGTGCCGGAGCGGTTCTGCATACTTCCTAAGCTCCTCCGCATCGACCCGGATCATTCGGACCGACCGCTCCACGTGTTTCTTTGGAATATATTCACCGCTGTTGCCACACATCTGCTTTTTTCCGGTCGATGTGTAGAACACAGTCGGGCGATGCTTTAATGCACGCTGAATTGCAAGATATGACATCTTGATCCCCCGGAAAATCTCAAGCAGTTCCGGATTGTATCTGTCTTCCGCGATCATGCAGCCTTCTACAGTATCCGGATTGATCCAGTGAACATCCTGTCCGGTTGCAGTCATGGATTCTTTCCCGAGACGGATCCTTACCGCGTAGAGCGTCAGGACAGCATCGATGGCATCGGTCTTATCGAAAGACAGATACGCATCAATGACGGGCTTTGTAATCTGCGTGCAGTCGTCACCAACCGGAACTGTGACCGCGTCCCTCATTGCTGAGCGCTTAAAGCGCACGAGCACCGAACGCGGACTCCTAAGCGGTGCCGGCTCCCGTGCGCTTAATGTAAATTCTGGAAGTGCGGGTTTCTCCAGCAGATCAATGCCGCGATCCTCCATAGTTTCAAACATGGCCACCATGTCATTCAGGGCCTCTTCCGAGGTGTGGATCGTATCGAGCTTTTCAAATCCGCTCGGATGTGACCACGTGGCTAGTCCTCTTTTCTGATCTGCCTCTGTGTTGTCAAATCCAGGCGCCATCAGGGTCCGTTCCATGTTGATCATCCGACTACCTCCCGTCTCTGTTCATCGAGCACCTTTACCACAAACTTCAGAGCATTGATGATCGTAGTAAGCTCCGAGTCTCCTGCCATCTCCAGTACAAATCCATCCACGTTGCCATCGCTGTCATGGGTCTCCTTCACTCTCATGTCGGTATCCATGATGTCCTGCAGGCGAATGTAGGTCCGGGAAGCGTGTCCAAAGTCATCTCCCTTATAGCCATTCGTGCCTGCCTCGACCTCGAGGATGTTTTCGCCAGAGGCGACCTGTCTCTTGAATGTGTCAACCGCCACACGATTGACGTCTCTTTCTCCGCTGATTACTTCGTACATATCCATTCCTCCTGCCCTGTGGGCGTTATTCTGCGGACCGGTATTCCGAGATTTTCTGCTTCCTTCATCTCCCGCTTCATTCCTGAGGAGATCGCGTCTCCGAAAGCCCAGAGCTCGTCGCACCTCTTTAAGAGGGCGAGATCCATTTCGATTGCGGCATCTCTTTCCGTCTCTTCATCGAGAAAAAGCGGCAGGTAGAGATGCGGTGTTACTGGAATTGCTCCCCTGTCCACAACCATACGGCTGTAGATCTTTGCCCGTTCCGTATTCAGGGAGATGTTTCCTGAATATGGCGAGCAGACGTAGACAATCTTTTTCTCACGCACATGAGTGCCTCCTTTCCGGAGCAACAAAAAGGCTCTTATCTGTCCCTCCAATACCCACAGGACAGAAAGAGCCTATTTGAACAAAATCTGATGATATTTTTTTAGAAAAAATCGCTGTCCCGCTGGAACTTGTCCCGGGTCCCTCAGTCTTTCATGTAGAAATCGCAGGTGTAACCATCTGCCCGAAGGAGAAGTCCCGGAATCCAGTCCGGCGTTTGTCCCATGCGGTCACAGATCTCATCGAGAGACACTGACTCTTTGCACTCAATCACCAGCTCGTCATGGATGTGTGCGCAGATAAAAGTCTCCTGCAGATTCTTCATGGCATTGCAGAGAATATCCCGGCAGACCGCCTGTGTGATGTTCTCGACGAGCTTTGGGCCATAGGTCTGGACACGATTCCAGTGCCTTGTGGAATCAAGACCCATGTAGGTGATGCAATCACTGCCAAATTGATTGATCCCGATCCGGGGCTGCACGTAAGACAGCATCCGCCCAGACGGCAACGTAATGAAAAGCATCCCGGACTTGCAGATAAAGCGGAACCCCCGCACCTCTGTGGTGGTGTGCTCTCGGACAGCTTTCATAGCTGCTTTATCAACGTCCCACCAGAAACGGACAATATGTGGATTTGCCTTTCTCCATGCCGTGACAATCGGCTGCAGTTCTTCTTCCTTAAGTCCCATGTCTAAAGCGCCCATCGCCTTCAGAGCACCCACAGAGCCGCCATAGCCACAGGCCAAAGTCGCAATTTTGCCCTTTTGTCTGAGTTCGCCGTTGATGCCATGCTTCACGACCGGCTTATGGAACATTGCCGATGCGGTCGCGCAGTAAATGTCCTCGCCCCGGGCAAAGGAATCCATGGTGTGCTGCTCTCCTGCGAGATACGCAAGCGTCCTTGCTTCGACGCTGCTGTAGTCCGCCACGTAGAATTTGTACCCGGGCTTCGGAACAAGTGCAGTTCGGATGAGCTCTGAAAGAACTTCCGGAACAGAGTCATAGAGAATCTCCAGAGCATCATAGTTTCCCGTCCGGACGATCTCTCTCGCTTCTGCCAGATCCGGCATGCTGTTCCTTTTGAGGTTTTGGAGCTGGACAAGTCTCCCGGCAAACCGCCCGGTCCTCGGCGCACCCATGAACTGGAACATGCCACGAATTCTTCCGTCCGGGCAGACAGCTCTCTCCATCGTCTGATATTTCTTGGTGGATGACTTGGCTGTCTGCTGGCGGAGTTCCAGAACCTGCTTTACATGGTCTGGAGCTTCATTGATCAGGGCTGCCACCTGCTTCTTCCCAAGTGTATCCGTCTCAACACCCTGCTCCGCCAGGTATCCTTTCAGCTGCTGCACGGAACCAGGATTCTCAAGACCAGTGAGCTCTGTCATCTCCTCCATGTAGGCATCGTGCGTTTTTGCATCGATGGCAATCGCATTCTTCACAAGCTGCATGTCAATTCTGGTGCCCCGGTCGTTAATCATCTGGTCGATCCGGTATTCATCCCAGACGGAATCCGGCACCGGGTATTTCTTCAGCCGTTCCTGAATGGCGACTTCCACCTCCACATCGCGGATGTTGTAGGACTTGAATACAGCCCACTTATCCGCAGCATCGGATGGCATGTTTCTTGTTCTGCCGCCATTCGATGCGGATGGCTTGCAGGGTGTGCAAAAGTACCGGATGAGATCCTTGCCCTCAGACATCTTCTGATCCTCGAGCTTTAACACTGCGCCGACCTGCGCCAAGGACATCGGAAGCCCCAGATAGGCGGACCATACCATGGAGCAATGCCACGAGGTCGGATCAAGGTAGTCTCCAACGGTATCCTCTGGGGAGCTGTAGCTCTTAAAGTACTGAGGGTATTTTCGACGCAGGTAGGTGGAAAGACACACGCGCTCGAAATTGCAGTTAAACGCCCACTTGATAACGGAAGGATCCGTGAGCACCTGCAGGATCTCCTCCGGGATTGCCTCCCCGAAGGCAAGGTCAATGGTCTTCACGGGTCCGTGGTCGATGGAATAGCCGAACAGCAGAATCTCAAAATCCGGAGATGAGCAGTATCGATATACACCGCATTTATTCAGGTCGACACTGGAAAACGTCTCCACGTCGATAGATAAGTTTTTCATAGAAACCTCCATAGAAAAAAGCCGGGCAGGATCTCTCCCGCCCAGCCCCGTCGTCATTATTCTCTGACCATCTTTGCCTTGATCCAGTGTCCCATCTTTATGAACAGCCTGATCAGGTTCTTGATGATGTACACCCAGCCGACAATACAGCCGCCCATGCAGACACCAAACACGCATGCAATGATCATATGAATCATGAATTCGTACATTGAAATTTCCTCCTTGGATTGTCAGGATCCTCGGACAGCAGGAGCACACCTGCTGCCCCGGATCGGTTTATTTACTCAGTCGAGAAAGCCCTCATCGTCGTCATCGTCCACATCAGCGAAGTCATCCTGTGCGCTGCTGCGGCTGCCAAGCGGCTCACCATCGCGGATCTTCTGGAGGTTGTTGAGACCACAGGCGATGCCACGATTACCGGAGCTGTTGAAGGCATAGAACGAAATGCTCGCCCTGCCGTACACACCGCTGTAGACCTCGGAATGGTCAAGGATCTCCTGACGGTCCGCATCAACGATACCCGGAGCGGTTGTAGAGTTTGCATTGACGAAGTAGCATCCCTTGTATGCTTCATCGTCCGGACGCTCCGTATCGCCGTCCCTCAGCGGAGTCTTAATTGCAGAAAGCGGCGGTACCGAACGGCCATTGCCCTTGAGCTTACCTTCGCCCTCCTCATAAGCGGCCTGAATGGCAGCCTTGATCTTCTTCACGGTCACCGTGTCGCTCTTCGGAATGATCAGGCTCACGCTGTATTTCGGCGTGCCGCCATTGATACTCTTTGCCTGCCACACATTTGCATAGCTCCAGCGGGTATCCTTACCAGTTACAACCTTTGTCGGATTTACGAATTTTGTAGACATAATTTTTTCTCCTTCTGCCCTGTCCGGGCTCTTGTCCTTGTTACTCATCTTTGAAATCATCTGCAGCCGAATTCATCTCCGGTCGCTTGTCACTTTGTGGAACTAGGGTCGGTTTTCCGGAAGGCCGCTCCACAAGACCTCCCAGCAATTCATCGAACTTCTTTCTGCCGAGCAAGGACGTCATTGCCGTGATCCCTTTGAGCTTCTTCTCATAAGGATCAAAGCCTGCTGCCGTAACAGCCTCTGCGACAGCAGCATCATTGATGTATCTACGGTTGGCTCTGCCCTCAACAAGCTTGAAGCCCTGCCACTTTTTCCCAGACAAAGCTTTCTGAAGGGCATAGTCCTTGATGTCATTGCCCCACGCGGTCAACTGATCGACCATTGGCAGAATTGCCTCGATCTCGGCATCTTCCAGCGTCACCGGCATGGCAAAGTCGTACTTTGCAAGTTCCAGATTCATTTCGGCCCGCTTCCGGCAATTTGCCTTCACCGCACAGAACTGGCAGTGGTCGCCAGCGCGGAATTGGCCCTCGCCCACAAAAGCGAGCTTTGCTGCCGGTACCAAAATCTCATCTGCCCACTTCAGGAGATCTTCTTTACTCATCACGGTCTCGCTGATATGGGAGAGACGCGGCTGGAAGATCACCATCCGGACGTTCTTGATGTCGTAGATGCCATCGAACATATCCACGCAGCCAAGGGCATAGCACTTAAGCTGGGAAGAAGTGCTCGATATCTTGATTCCGGTTCCGTACTTCAGATCGATGATCGTTAAGGTTTCATCGCCGGCAATCAGGCAGTCAGCGGTTCCGAAGGATTCCGGAATCCAGCGGGAAAGGTCCAGCCTCTGCTCTACCAATACGGTAGGATCCCGGCAGGTTTCCTTTTCTTTCTGAATCTGCTCCATCACATAGGTGGCATAGTCATCCGTTGCGGAATCCATCTCCTGATCGAAGCAATCCAGATCCTCAGTAGGATCCCTGGCCTTCATGCCGAGCGCCTTCTTCAGCTTGTACTCGGCAAGGCTGTGTGCGCAGGTGCCCTGAACGGCATACTCGGAAGTTCTCCCTCCGGTACCTGTGTTGAGCTTTGCGGAAGGCGGACAGGCGATCCAGCGGTTACTGGACGATGCCGACAGGAATGCGTGCTGATCAGGCATCGGGGATCACCTCCGCATCTTTCAGAAATCCTGCGTACTGCTCCGGCTTCAGCTCTGAGAGCTTATGCACACCGTACTTGGTGAGAAGCTCCCGGATCGCATCCGTATTGGCCTTGGAGACTCTTGTCTTCTTTGCCATGATGCCCCGTAGCTCCTCGAACGATATCTGCTTTGGCGGATCCGCCTTAGGCTCCAGCTTCTCCGGTTCCGGTTTCTGCTCCGGCTCTGAAAAGAGCTGTCGCAGGGAATCGGAAACAGCAATCAGCTTCTCCCCGCATTCCTTCAGTTCATTCAGCGTCAGATTCAGCTCGCTCATCTTTGACATGGCTTGTACCTCCCTTCTCGATCCAGCAAGCGATCCGATCGGTAAGGATCGAGACCACCCGCAGGAACGCGACTACATCGTCGTGATCAAATGATTTGTTTGTCATATTGCTTGTCTGTCCTTTCTAGAGGGTGATTGGTTTTTGTTCTTAACCCCTCCGTAACTCACAGGACAGTTCCGGACATTTTGAACAAACTCAGCTGAGAAGTTTTTTCAGGTTCTTGAGGGCTGCTCTCCGGCGATAAGAAACGGTGGTCTGTGCCATGCCAAGCATGGCAGCAATCGCATGATCGGATTTTCCATCTGTGGACATCCAGAGAATCTTCTGGTCCTGATCGGAGAGAGTATTCATTGCCGAATACAGCTGCTCATATTCCTCTTTCCGGATCATTGCGTCCTCCGGTGTTTCATAAGAAGCCGGAACCTCAATGCCGTCCTCTGTCAGCTGCTCAAGGGAAAGCGGTGCGCCGTCGCGGAGCCGGTCACACTGGCTGCAGTCTCCCATGCAGCGATGACCATCAATCTTGCAGCGGGATGCTCTTCTTTCCTGCTGCTTTGCTTTCCAGTACGGCTGCTTGTACGCGCGGTATACTTCTTCCGATACATAAACGGTCTTGGTTTCTTTTTTTCCTTCCTCGTTCTGGGTTGTGATATTGAGATAGAACTTTTTTTCTTCCATGATTGCCTCCTGAGCCGGAGGCACAGAAGGCAGGAAGAAAGGTCTGATCAGAACGATCGGAGGACCCTCGGAGCCAGTACGCATGGGCACAAAAAGGCGCACAAAAGTAAGGCTCCCGGCATTCCAGATTCACCTATCCCGTAAGAGATAAGGATCTGTATGTCGACATCCTGCCTTTGTGCGCACGCTGGCTCGATATTCGAATTTGTAATGTGAATGAATTGCTGACTACAGAACTGCAGTCAGGGACGACGGGTTACATCTGGTACTTCTGGTTGTCATGGTGGGTCTCTCATAGTTGCCTCCTTTTTTCTTTCATGTATATGCGGACCATTCGGGGCCGATTTGGAAACGGCCTCCGAAATTTCCTCTCACTTTCTTCTGGAGAAGCGGTGCCGTTTTGAGCGGTAGGTTTCCTGCATATGTATACGGAACTTTCCGAGCAGAATCGGAAATCCTCTCCTACTAAAAACCATAAAAATCAACCGGCCTTTCTACCTATCTACGGACACAAGCGACCCGTTTTTGTGTTGATCGGATAAATATTTCTCCCTCAAATATCAGTTCAGAAATTAACCGCCTGCTTCTTCTCTCTCACAGTACGGACATTTGCAACACGGATTGATTGGGTGGTCCTGTAGAAATCTTTTTTGTTTTCCTTACGATCACAAGCTATCACAAGGGCCAGTTTTGCCCGTTGGACTAACTCCAACACCGAAAAGGCGCATAAATACTGAATTTTCCGACTTGAAGTAATATTGCAGGCCTGATAAACCGCTAAATTTCGCGGATGAGTGTTGGAGAAAGTTCAACACCTGAATCTCATAATTTTGAGCAAAAAAAAAAGACCGGATTTCTCCGATCTATTTCATAGTAATATTGATGTTCCGAGGTCAGATGGGCGGTTGGTGAATCAGGTATTCATAGTGCTCTTCTTTAAGTTCATCATATGTATCTGAATAATCATTCGCCCAGTACAGACACAAGATAGTTTTGTAAGTATCGTTTTCCGCACCAGTCTTCCCCGGCAGGTCGCTATCCATTGGCAGCTCGGAAAGTTTAAGCATTCTGGCGCTTACCCGAGAAGGAATGTGAATCCCCAAGCAGGCAGATACGACATTTAATTTATTTAGATTCTTGCCCTGCTTCAGGTTGCTGATCGTGGTATTATCCAATCCGGTCTGCGATTTTAAGTTTCTAGTGCTTACATGACAAATCTGATTGCTCATTAGCTTTGCAAAGGCTTCTCCGAATTCCAATCCGCCTATTGCCTTGAGCATTTCAGTAGAGATTTCACTAACCAGATGTAGTTTCAACATATCTTCATCAGACAGCCGAGATAATTCGTCGTAGTAGTTGAATGACTTACTGGCCAGCGATTCAGGCAATGTAATATAGTGGAGGTTTCCTTCATCGTCTACCACAAATTGAAGGAAGCATTCTTCTTTATGCTCTTTAGCGTAGGCGGTCAGTGCATAAACGCCTTTCTCATCCCTCTCCAGATATTTCTTGTCTAATACACACAGCTTATTTTCAACATAGGCAAAACAGTCTGTATCAACAAGACAGGCCAGTGCTTTGCTTTCAGAATACCATTTCTTCAGTTTGCCTTTCTTCACTGATGTTGTGACATGCTTCCCGGCCATATTCTGTTCGGTAAGAACCACGCCCACAGGTTTTCCCTGCTGATTATCATCGTTCGCGGTATGCTTCTGCTGGTCTCGTCGATCAGGGTTCTCATCATTTGAATATTGATCCGGATATGGATCCTGGCCTCCAGTGAGAAGAAACTGGCGCAGATAGAAGTCGACATACATAGCAAGCCGTGAAGTTCTATAATCATCGTGATAGACGCTGATAAAAAATTCCGTAGCTTTCTTATTATCGACACTTTCCTTCAGCTCATCAAATTTGCCATGCGCCTCTATCGTTTCAGCTGTTGGATTCTGTTCCAGAAGCTCTCTCAGAAGCCGTTCATAACAGCCGAGGCGTTTAACTACCCTTTTAATTCTGGCATTCTCCTCCCACTTCATCATTTCAGAAATATATTCTCTGAAAGGCTTTCCCGGAACAATCTTGGCCTCCCCGGCCTGAACATCGTGGATGAAGATCTTTGCGTACTTCTGCTCCTCCGGCGAAAGCATGGAAAAAGACTTATGTAAATCCGAAAGTGTTCTGTCCAATGTCTCCTGATCATATTCACCTTGGATGACCTTAAGAAACTTTTCAAAACGGGAGTCCATATAATCAGCATCGATCTTTGCTGTATCATACTCCGTGATATGAATCGCAACGTCGTAAGGAACGTCTCCTTCGCGCCCGCCTCCACCGCCGTGAGCCAGTTCCTTATATCTTGCCAGCATCGCCAGATAGGTCATTTCATCAAATTCCATGACTATCTGCGTTCCGTCATCAAACTGATAGATGTCCTTATCCCAGCGGAATCCTTGGATTCTCGCCGCCTGAAGAAAGACATCAAACTGATTGAACAGTTTGGCAAACTTACGCTTAGCTGATGAATCATCCGGCAGACTTTCAAAGTCCTTGATATCAGCCGCGTCAAATATCTCCTTGATCTCTTCAAATGTTTTATTCAGATTCCGGAGATTCTTGGGAAGCTTGTCTACAAATAAACCCGTAGGAACGTTCCCGGAATATGCTTCTACCGCTGCCTCGATGTTTTTCTCCATCGTATTCGGTCGACGATAGTATTTGATAATACCGAACGGTTTCTCCGATTCATTGAACAGCCGGTTTGTCCGTGAAAAGGCCTGAATAAGATTTTCATATTCCATGACCTTATCCAGATAAAGCGTGTTTACCCACTTCGAATCGAATCCAGTCAGCATCTGATTGACGACAATCAGTAAGTCGATCTGCTGATCCTTCTGCAATCTTTCATAAGGTTTCTTATGAGCAAGTCGAAGACTGACATCCTTCCGGAACCTGTCATAGGTCGGAATCGTAAATCTCTGGCCGAACTTATTATTATAATCATCAAGCATCTCAACGATGCCATCTTCTTTTTCAAGAGACCCGCCACCACCTTCGTTGTCGATCGTCGGGTCAAACATGGCTGTGATCGCGAGTTCCGGAAGTTCAACCTTCATCATCCGATAATATGCTACGGCTTCAGGAATACTGGATGTAGCAAAGATGGCGTGGAATTTTCCACCACGGCTATAAATAAGCCATTTGCTCTTGATATCGGAAATGACGCCTTCCTTATATTTCTGTGTTTGATACTGTTCGTTCGGGATAAAATCCTCAATACCGCTTATCCATTTGCCATCAACCTTCTCACCGTACATTTTTATCTGAGAAGAATCCATGTATTTATAAAAGATCTTCTGCTTCTTCTTATCCTTCATCACTTCTTCAACAGTTGCTGCCTTTGCCTTAGCGAGTGCAACTTGCTGACGAAGTTCGAAGTCATCATAGATCTTGACCATGTAGGGATCAAAGCCGAGAACATTCTTGTCTCGAATGCCGTCCGCCAAAGTATATCTGTGAATTTCACTTCCGAATAACGTGGATGTCGTGCTGTCCTTCTTAATATTTACATCCTGTATCGGTGTTCCGGTGAAGCCAAAAATAATAGAATGCTTGAATGTATCCTTGATGTCAGTGAGCATTTCACCAAATGTTGAGCGGTGACATTCATCAATAATGATGACAATTCTTTGAGCCTGAATCTTTCTAAAGTCTGCATCCTTTAATCCCTTCATATCAGCAGAGATATTGCTCAACTTCTGGATAGATGTCACGATCAGGGTGTCATCAGAATCATCACTCTTTAATTTTCCAATTAGTACATTTGTATTCTCCGTTGCCTGAACAGACTCCGTTTCGCTGGCGAATGCCCTGTATTCTTTAAGAGACTGTATTCCCAGTTCTTTTCGATCAACTAAGAAAATAACCTTATCGGCATCATGCGAACTAGCAATCAACTGTGCTGATTTGAAGCTCGTCATCGTCTTCCCTGATCCGGTTGTATGCCATACATACCCGCCGAGCTGTGCCTCCTTGGTATCGTCATCCCAGTTTCTCTTGGTAACACGATCAGCAATTCCAATAGCTGCGTAGTACTGATAGCTCCGCATGACTTTTAAGACACCATCGTCAGTGTCTGCAACGGTATAAAAACCGATTAACGTGTGTGCCATCGGAATATTCAGCAGATTCGCTGTCACCCTGTCCCATCTGTTGATAGGTACATTATCGAAATCTGCCCAGTGAAAGAAGAAAGCAGGATTGAAAACACCGTCTTCACCGGGATTTGCGAAATAGACCGTCTCCTCTGGTTCCATGGCGACAAACACCTGAACAAGCGAAAAGATCCCCCGGAAAACGCCTTCATGGGAGTACTTGATGATCTGATTATATGCGTCACTAACCGGGACATTGCTGCGCTTCAGCTCAATGTGGATAACCGGCATGCCATTTATGAGTAGCATCAAATCACCCCTGCGATCATTCAAGATCGGGGATTTGGTTTTGAAATGCGGTTGCTCGGCAATTTGGTATCTACTTTCGCCGTAGGCTATCTCCTGACGGTCATATATCTTCAGGCTGACTTCCTTCCCGAAATGTAATGTGTCATCCGGGTTATCTCTGGTTATAGATACACTTCTACCATTAATGAAGCCATTCAAATTCAGTGGAGTACGAAGGTTGATGACCTGCTCCATGATCTGCTGCATCTCGCTATCTGTCAGCGGACAATCATTCAGACGATTCTGCTGTCTGTTATTATTAAAAAGAATCACTGCCCAGTTTCTGAGCAGATCTTCCTCCGAAGGATGATAAATAACCTCCGATTCCCATCCATTTCGTACCAGCACGTCTATGACGGCTTTTTCAAAGTCGGATTCTTTTTCAAATGTCATTCACCGTCACACTCCTCCTCAAACAAACATTTTCTCCAGGCATGCTGCCTTTAAATTTTTCAGTCTTTCGACTTTTGCCGACTGAAGTTCGATCAGCTCATCAAGCTGAACCAGTATCGCAGTTATCTTTTTCTGTTCTTCAACAGATGGAAGCATAATCTGCACTCTTACAAATGAGTCCCAATAAAGACGCTTTCGGAAATCCGTAACGCCATAAGAGAGATTATTTATCTGGTTTATTACTTCTTCTCGGCGCAGACAATAATCCATAAATTCCGGGAAGACCTCATCATTTGGAATCGCTGTAATATATGCAGGACTTACCATTCCTTCTTTTGGCACAACACCGATCGCGCCCTGCCATGCACGCATCATATTGAAAACAAGGTCTCCCTTGTATGTGTGCTTATATAATGACTTATCTTCGCTCCTCCTTACGGCTTTACCTAGCTCTGCAGAAGCCAGTTCATCAGCAGATACGCCTGAATGTATTGAAACAGATAAAATTGGGAGGCCTTCGCTTCCTGCCTCTTTGCGCTCTGTATATAATTCACCAAGAGTCCATGACTTCCATGATTTTGTGTAACCCTTGAATCGAATCTTTGGGATGCTCATTCCCACCTCGGGGAACAATTTCAAAAGCATCGCTTTTTTCAAATCACAAAGCTTCTCAAATTTATACTGATGAAGAGCAATAAGTTGATCAAATAGAGAAAAATATTCGCTAATTTTTTTCTGCTCTTTTAAATCAGGTGAAATGACAACGCTCCCAGAAAGCCATTCATCATCTGAAATATTCATCGTGTTCTTGGCTCCCTTTCGAACCAATGGAGTAAGATATCCATTAGTTTTTTCAGGTAAGTCAAAAAGATAATACATATATAGTGCGCAATAGTTGTCAGCCGTTTTATTTACAACGTAAAGAGGCGAAACGATACCTTCTTCTTTTCCTACAATTTTTATTATTCCATAAGGTTTAGCTTGTAATGGTGACTTTGTATAAACAATATCTCCTGTATGAACTACTTTGTAATTGGAAATATCATCACCAGCAAAACTACGCCCATGAAATTCAATCTGATTTACGCATCCAAACTTATCAGATACAGCTAATACATCTTCGCGCGTATACCTATTCTCGTTCTTCTCGGTACGGATTGTAAATATCTCTTCAAGATTACGTCTCACCCACGGACTCGTAAAATCTTTAAACCTTATTTGTGGTTTCATTTTTTGATGCTTCATTTCACCGTACCACCTACTAATTTAATAAATTCATCGAGCCCATTCATATCTTGTTCACCAGCCTCAAGTTCTCCAATCATCGCGGATAATCGAGTTTCAGCATTTTGGGTCTGACGTTCAATGTCTGTTAGAGGTTTAGCATATTTTTTCTGAAGTGAATTAACCTTTGTAATTAAAGTATTTATCACGTTGTCCGGCAATTTAAGCAAATCGTCATAGAGTGGCTTAAGCCATTTAATCTCAACGATCTTTAGTGCGTCTCCTTCAGAAAGACCTTCAATAATTTCCTTTGTCTTGATCTGAAGTTCTTCTTTCTTCTGCTTAAGTTCTCGCTTTTTACTTGTTTCTTCCTCTGTAAGTTGCAGTGCTGCAATAATCTTGGATTCAAACGAATCAACAGGAAAGTTATGTTGTCGCCTTAATTCCTGAATTCTATTATTTACAACAGTCTTCTTAAAAGTGCCATCAGCATTTGCCATCATATCCGCCCAATCGGCATCCTGATGTGTCTTAATATATGCAAGTTTGTCCTTCTTAGAAGTAATATCCAGATATCCAGATAGAGTCTGGATCTCTTTGCTCGTGACTTCCTTAAGTGTATCATCAACTGCGGCTTTTAATTCCTTCGTAACAAAAGCATCATTATTATCGTTAAGATAGCTTCCCTGTTTCTCGTCCTCATCAAATGAATCAATAATCTCTGTATATTCTTCACCTATCTCAGCAAGCCTTTTCTCTAAGGAATTGATCTCCCGCACTGCACCCGGCAGCAATTCTGTCTGAACAAGTTCAAATGGAAGAATATGCCCTTTCCATCCGTCTTGTACCTCAGTAATCTCATCATCTTCCTTGTTATTTTTCTTAATTACCATATTCGGATCGACTTGAGTTATCACTTCAAATCCTTCAGTCTGAAGCATTTCAATATCACTGGAGATGACATTCCAATGCCCAGCAAATGACTGATATGCTGCGTACCTATCAATCAGAGGAATAGGGTCAACTCGATTGAAAATGTCCGAAGCAAGCTTTTCTTTTTCTTGCTCAATCTGAACATCCAAAACACTGTCAATCAATTCGTCATATAAGGTTTGATAAAATCCATTGAACGCGCTTGAAAACGCATCTTTATATGAAACAACGCTTCCAAATTTCTGAACGTATTTTCCAATCTGCTCGACCGCTGGCGTTGAATACCCTTCCGACATTGGCTTGAAGATAGATTCCCTCAAACCCGGAAATGTATCCCAATACTCCTGCAGTTCGTCTATTTCTGCGTTGGGAATGCCTCCCAGCATAGTCGCTCCAATATCCCATTTCTCCGGTTCGTCTGATGAATCGACATATCGAGGAATATTCAAATTGTATCCGTTCTCACGGATGGTTTCCTTTGAGACTACCGCCGAATACTTGTCAACAGACACTCTATTCTTAACTGTATCGACAATTCTTTTAATGTCGCAGTCCCTAAGCCGGTTATTCTTTCCAGCCTTCTCAAATCCCTTTGATGCATCAATAATGAGAATATCTGTTGTCGGCCTATTCCGCTTCAGCACCATAATAATTGTAGGAATTCCCGTTCCAAAGAATATGTTTTCTGGAAGGCCAATTATGGTGTCAATATTATTCTTCTCTACCAGATTTTCCCGAATCGTTGCCTCCTCACCGCCTCTGAAAAGCACGCCATGCGGAAGTACAATTGTCAAAATGCCGTCATCGTTCAAATGGTAGAGATCATGCAGTAAAAACGCATAGTCTGCCTTGGTCTTGGGGGCAACACCATAATTCTTAAAACGTGGATCGAATTCTTTATCCTTAGGATCCCATTTCTGAGAATACGGAGGGTTACTAACGACCGCATCAACTCGGACAAGCTCATATGTTGAATCCTTTTTATTCTCCTCAAAAAACGGCCAGTCATCCTCCAAGGTATCACCATTGCGGACGTTAATGTTTGCTGGCTTTATACCACGCATCACCAGATTCATTCTGGTAAGGTTGAATGTGTTTTCCTTCAGCTCCTGCGCATAGTAATCAATTTTCCCGTCACCTGTGATGTACTTTGATGCGGCACGGCCGATATTGATTAATAGCGAGCCGGAACCAGATGTTGGATCGTATATCTTGATCTGCTTTTTGTCCTTCAGATGCTCAGCTACTATCTCGGACATCAAAACAGAAACTTCATGAGGCGTATAAAATTCTCCCGCCTTTTTTCCAGCATTTGCTGCAAAATTACTGATAAGGTACTCATATATAAAACCTAGCACGTCATAATCCTGCTTCCCATCCATGGGGATTTTCTTGATAAGACGCAGGAGCTTTTTTACAGATTTTGTCTGTGCTGCAGATGTTTCTCCGAGCTTAGACATACCTGTCTGAAGAGTATTGAAAATTTTAGCAAAAACCTTGTTATAAACTTCATCAATGTTCCGATCAAAGTCAGATAGAGCATCTCGAACATCTTTGATGTCAAAGTCGCTGCCCTTCTCGAGCCAGGTCGAGAATAAATTATTATATGAAATAAAGTATCCGAGTATCTGCCTTACATGCTTTGCATATTCAACGTCGGATTCATCAACTTTACGAATCTCCTCCTCACTTAACTTCTCTTTGCGGAAAAGTTCCAGTTCACGTTCGGACAGATATTTGTAGAAGATAAAGCCAAGAATAAAATCCTTATACTCATTTGCTTCTATCTTTGACCGCATCTGATTGGCCGATTCCCAAATCGTTGATGCAAGCTGCTGCTTATTCATTGATAAACCTCCCGATGATGTAATTGCTTTATGCTTCAGTTATCTGCCGCTTTGCCGCTGCGAGCCCATTCCTCAAGTTCGGAATATTTAAACTTCCATGCCTTCCCAATCTTCCTTCTTGGTATATCTTTACCTTTCCTGATCCAGTCGCGGATTGTAGCTGGCTTAACGTCAAGGAATTCAGCTGCTTCCTTCGTCCCTATCCAGCTCTCTTCTCTAAGATCTGATCCCATAGGTCTTCCTCCATGACATGAAAACATAGAAATCTCTACTTTGTATCATATGTATTTTTTCATCAGGTTTCAACGATTATTATCAGTTTGCGTGGTGGATTTAAAGCTTCAGTGGGGTATAATAGTCTCAGCAATCATCATCGCGATACGAATCAGAGATGGAAATCATGATATAGGCTTCCAAATAAACCTTGCATACTTTTCCGGTTTTACTGGGTTTGCCGTGGCTTGGCAAGGCGTGGAACGCTACCTCCGGAACTTGAATCATTCCATTTATCAGGAGGGAAAAATATTATGAGTGAAATCGTACTGAGAAGAAAAGCAAATAGAATTGGTTATCGCATCACAAAGGGTTTTCAGCACTGTGGTGGCGGTGTATCCCTTGATCAGAATGGCGATCGCATGCCCGGCTATATGATTCTGGATCAGTATTCCAATTTTGTAATCGCAGGCACCAACGACGCCTTTGATTACTGCTTATCATTTGATGAGGTTGAAGACATCTTGAAAAATATGTATCAGCGGCTTGGCATCAGCTGGTAATACAGCTAAATATTAACGCGATGTGATTGTCAGAATGCCTCCGGCCAACTGGAAGGTAGCACCGGAGGCATTTGCCCTATAAACAATTCGAGGGCGATACAACACCACACTGTACCGCCCTCTTTTCATGCTTTCGTGATTGTAATCTGGCCGTCCCTGCATTCGACTTCTACCTTGTCTCCAGCATGGATGCCGAGCTCACTCAGCCACTTTCCGGTCAGGCTGATCTGCGGATACTCGTGATAGCTTGTCTGCCATCCACGGTAATGAACCCTGGTGCGCGTGCCGACAGTGAGGGTGCGTTCTTCTTTCATAATGATCCTCCTTGGAATGATGGTACCGAGCGGTACAAAGATGTGAGAAATGTGTCCGGCATGGATTACCGGAAGATGTGTCTGCCGTACCAAAGGATGAGAGTGAGCGCAAGCACTATTTCTGGCCGGTACTTTTATATATGCCGGAAAGAGGTGATCTCCTCAGAAAAATAAAGAAGACAGGCGTCATACCCCGGTGGATGTTCCGAAGCGTGATGCCTGTCGTGATTATGTGTGAAAATTGATGCATAAGCACCGATATTGGGATAACGCATTCATCATGTGTAAATGGTAGATCCCCGGTGCTGAGTAAAAAGAGTGAGCGGATTTTCCTCCGCTCATTTTTCTTTTGACCTGCATACTTCCGGGAGGCTTTCTGACCACGGCATCAGCTCTTCCAGAAAATCTGTGGTTTTATCATCCATGTGCGGAATCATTGTTTCCAGCACATGTTTGAAATAGTAGTAGGGACGCAGTCCGTTCGCGCGGGCTGTTTCCGCGATGCTGTACAGAATCCCACTGGCTTCCGCTCCATTCTTTGTAGCCGAGATCTGCCAGTTCTTTTTCCCGACACAGAATTTTTTGATACTCCGTTCCGCATCGTTGTTGTCCAGCGGGACTTCTCCGTTCTCCAGGAAGGTCCGAAGATACGGCTCCTGATTCAGACTGTAGTTCAGCGCCCTTCCGGTATCCGAGGAGGGATCCGTTTTCGGCATCTGTTCCTTTACCCATGCGAAATAAGCCTCCACCAGAGGCTTTACGTGATCCTGACGGTTCTTTTTCCGTTCTTCCGGATCCATGTCTTTATACAGGTTGTCTACATGATATATGGCAGAAATGTACTTCTCACCTTTTACGCAGAGAACCCTGTGTGGATTGTCCGGCTTCAGAGATTTCCTCAGCTCCGCGTATTTCCGCTTCGCGTGAGCCCAGCACCCCGCCACCTTCAGATCCCCTCCGCACTCTTTTTCCAGTGCGTGGTATACCTGATATCCGTCGGTTACCAGTATCCCACAGTAGCCTTTCAGGAAGTTCCGGGGATTCTCCGTTTTCCTTGTGGGACTGTACTGGTAAAGATAAACCGGAGGGCTTCCATGCTCCGGGCTAGTGTGATACACCCACATGTAATCCTTGGTTCCGGAGGACTTTCCGTTCTGAACCACGACAAAAGGAGTTTCATCGCAGTGTACCAGTCTGCTTTCCAGAAGCTTCTGATGCATCCGGTCATACAGAAGGGAAAAATACCGTTCGCTCACACGGATCATCCACGTCGCCAGGACCTCACGGGAAAGCACTGCTCCGTTTCCTGCGAATTCCTGTGCGCAGCGGTTTAACGGAACCGCGTTGATATATTTGCTGTTCATGACAGCGGAAATCAGGGACGGAGTCGCAATGCTGCCTTTGAAAAGTCTCTGTGGCCGTTCTGCTTTTACAATCGTTCCGTCTTTCCCCTTATAGACATGGACATGGTTGATCACCTGCTGCATATGTGCAGGGGTGTATTCCAGAAGCGGACGCATCTTTTCCGCGGGAAGTTCGGTATAACCGTCCGGGAACAGCGCGGTCAGAACCTCCTCGGAAAGCGTGCAGTCCTGATCCATCGTCGGAACAGACTGCAGGTCACGTTCCATTTTCCCCTTACTGCGGTGGGGCGAATGGCGTACGATTACTGTCTCCGCCTCCGGTTCAGCAGCGGGCCCGTTCTCTGTCAGCTGTTCCGCTTCGTTCAGAACCAGTGTCATGGTATCAAAGTCCAGACTGTACTGGCCGTCCGTCTGTTTTACTTTCTCTGTCTTCCGGCCAAACCGGTTCTGGACCAGAACCGCAAGGTTCTCCTGCAGGGCTTCAATCTGGTGGGCCTGACGTTCATTCTGCTCCGTGATCTTCCGGTTCTGCTCCATAATCGTATCCAGCGCAGAGTCCATCTGCAGATACAGCTGTACGAGCATCTCCTTCGGAAGCTGATTCAGTTGTTCCTGATTCCATGTGTTCATGCCTCCACCTTATATGGCAGAAGCACTGATTTCAAGCGGTTTTTCGGGATTTCGGAAACTTGTGGACAGACCGCTTTCCGGATGTGGACAGCTTCTCTTCAGAGCCGGTCCGGTGTGAATTTCCGGATCGTTTTTTCGACGGAAAAGCCCTCCAGAAGAAGGGAAAGTGTCTCCTTCGAGAGCTCTCTGGCTTCCTCCTCATGGCGCGGCCACTGGAAATGTCCGATCGCGATCCTCTTGTAGAGAAGAAGAAACCCGTCGCCCTCATAGACAAGGCCTTTGATCCGGTCGGTCCGTCTCCCGCAGAACAGGTACAGTGTGTTTTCCTCGAACGGATTCCGTCCCAGATCTTCCCGGATGACAGCGGCCAGTCCGTCGATTCCAAGCCGGAGATCGGTGTAACCAGTCCGGATATAGATGTGTTGGAAGCAGTCGGTTTCCTTAAGCATGACGCACCGCCTCCAGAACAGAAGAAATCAGTTCCGGGGGAGCAGTCTCACCGATGCTGATCACGCAGTCCCGCAGGGTAATGGTAATCTGTGGGAGGAAGCTATTCTGTGCGGCAGGCTTCCCGGCAGGAAGATCAGCCGCAGGGAATTCCATTTCCACCAGTCTGGGACCGGAAGATTCCAGCATGGCATCGCGGATTCTCCGGAGATAATAATAGTAGGTGTTCGAATTGATCCCGTTCTGTTCACACCATTCTTTTATGGTAAGTCCGCTGGCTTTCTGCGCACAGATGGCCGCATTCCATTTTTCCAGACGCTCCTGTGGTGTTATCCCCTTCATGCCATTCCTCCGTGACAGTCTGCTGTAAACTCGAATACAGCGGACTAAAGTTTACAGTATTGTCTCAGAATTCTGTTACAGCGGAAAGGCACCGGGGATCTACCATTTACCATCATGTTTCTATTCAACCGCAATAAAAATAGGCTATAACCGAATTGCTACTTGGATAGATGAATACAGCAATTGCCTTCCCCTTTACATCTTCTTTCGGGTCGTAAAGCATTCCTTTGCTTCCGGCTGAATAAAAATTATCTTTCTGGCCGGGATCCGGCTTTGGAATTTTATTATAATCCGTGTATTCCGTCCCACTCCATGTTATTGATTGGGTATTATCTTCACTCCCATCTATTGAAGTCCCTTTACCACATAAGAGCGCATTGCTGTTCGTTACCTTGTTTGCCTCCGCAAAAGTCAACAGTTTCCCATCAGTCGGATCATAGATATAAGTCTGATCCTTAGATTTTGAATCAAAGTCAGTATCCATCAGCTTATAACATCCCGCTGCATAAGCGGGCCTGAGGTTTGCAAGATCGACTGCTTCCCTGCTCTTTTCCATCTGAGAGGTGAAGATCGGAATGCTGATGGCTACGAGTACAGCAATAATGGCGACCACGATAAGGAGTTCTGCAAGGGTGAAGCCTTTTCTATTCTTGTTTATCAGTGTTCGTCTCCTTCCTTATGTTTCACGGAGTAATCGTACTCAACGGCATATTTATATCATCCCAGCTGTAAAATGTAGGATTTTTTATATCTGTACCCTCAATGTAATAACTTGCTCCACTGCTGAAGATAATGACGCCGCAGAATGAATTATTAACTTTCTTCTGCATCTCCTTAAGTGCGCTCATGTCAAACCCTGCCTGTTTTGCAACCGCTTTCCACATCGTGCCAATATCCATCTTATTTGTTGAACCATTGATGCTGACTTTTGTTCGATCAGCAGCTTGTAAGCCGTTGTTACTGGCGCTTAGCTGGTAAACGCCACCATCGAGATAAGGAGACAAGCCCACTCTGTTACCACTTGTTGACTTCTGGTAGTTATAGAGCATCAAGACAATCGCTGTTCTTGGATCCATTATTTGAATGGTACCGTCAATCATCGATGTCGCCAATGCAGAACGAAGCGTACGGCAATTATCAACATCTACTGCTCGTCTGCTCTTCTCCAGCTGCTTGCTGAAGATCGGAATACTGATGGCCACGAGCACAGTAATAATGGCGACCACGATGAGGAGTTCCGCGAGGGTGAAGCCTTTTCTATTCTGTTTATTCTGTTCGCCCTTCACTTGAAACATCCCCCTCTTGCTCAATCAATTCCAACACACAAAGATTGCGGAACAACTGCCATCTGCCTCGATGTAGCAGACCCAGAACGGATAGACACGATCTGAGAGGAAGGTCGATCCATATTCGAGATCATCATCCACAGTCCACTCAGATATCTGTTTAAATCTAGGTTTACGCTTTCCACCATCACTATGATACTTATATAGCTCTTCCGAAAGGATCCCACCGGCACTATGTCTGTATGTAACACCCTTTATTGCAGTTGGGTCACTCTTTGAATAGCCGAGGTCTTCGATCTTCCCTGTTTTACAGTCATACAACAGGTAGATGCGGCCATCCATAATTTTCTCATTTCTTACCTTCTCTAGTTCACTATCGTCTGCTTCATAGTAATACTGTACTGAAGCGGAAACAGCTGCTCTTGCATTTGCCTGATTAGTTGCAAATCTCGCCTTCTTTAGCTGCTTGCTGAAGATCGGAATGCTGATGGCAACAAGCACAGCTATGATGGCAACCACGATAAGGAGCTCCGCCAGTGTGAAGCCTTTATTCTGTTTTCTCTTCACCTGCGATCACCTCCTCCATTTTGGTTGACAAGAAAATCAAATCATCTCAGATATGAGCACTCCAAGATATGCTCCATATATAACCAGTACAACTGCAGCAATCAACGCTCCCGCTGTGAAGGATCTTTTCTTTCTCCATTGCGCCTTGATAATTGTCGTCATTAACAGGCTGAGCACAATGCCAAAAATAATGCCGCCGACATCATAATGCACCTTCACTCCGACAATGAGCGATACGATCGCAAGAACACAGCCAAAGACACTAAGTGGGAATTTCTTACCGGACGAATTCTTTCCAGCCTTATTCGACGAGTAAATATACCCGCCTTCCGGAAACTCCTTTCGAAGCTTGGAGATCGGCGTCCAAGACCCCGATCCCTGTTTCACCAAGGTGCTGTCATTAAGCGTATGCTCCCGCATCAACCGGCAGATGTTGTCCTTGTCACATGGGCCGAAGTCATGTCCGTTCAGCATGTAATGCCAGCCGAGGGAGTTCCGGTACTTCAGCCCAGCTGTCCTATATTCTTTTTGCCTCTGGTCTCGCTGGTACCAGTCTCGTTCTTGCATCCCCATAGTACTACCTTAATCCCAGTCAAACAGACCGGTCAATAAAATCAGTTCAGAAAAATGACTTATTGTGCAATCAATTCGCGCACAGGTTCATAAATCCGTGGAAAATAGGCTATTTACGCGCAAATGTGTAGGCTCTCGCGGAAGATCTGACCAGAGATAGATGAACGTCAAGAAGTTGACCTTCAACCATTGCGCGGAATAATTTGAATTATGCGCGTAGGTTCATAAATCTGTGGAAAACAGGCTATTTACGCGCAAATGTGTAGGTAGGCACAGAGGGCATGGACAGGCGCGCGTAATAGCTTATGATATGAAGAAACCCTCCAGATCACTCCGAAGGGCTAAATTTAACATCGATTTGCGATTGTTACTTTGCGTTTCCGTTTCCTACAAGTCCCACCATAGAACCTGAAGAATTCAATGTGACTTCCCACTCATCTGCAACTGTAGTACCTAATACTACTCCGCCAGTACCAGCAGTATCATCAACACCCCAGCTGGAGATATCAATATTTGCAGTTCCTGTACCAGCGGTTGTCTTATCTGCGTTAAAGGTACCAGAAGCTACAGTGTATGTGCCACCAAATTTTGTATCGTCTTCCAGATAGGCCGCTGTTGCTGCAGCATAAGCAGCACGAGCATTAGCCTGGTTTGTAGCCAGTCTTGCCTTCTTCAGCTGCGATGTGAAGATCGGAATCGAGATTGCCACCAGCACGCCCGGCACCCTCTTGTGAGTGCCAAAGCTGTTATATTATATATATGAAGAAATTCAAATTTATCATTTGATTGTATAGCAAAACGTTTGTTCACCGCTACGTGGTTTGACAATCATACAATGGGTATTTTTTGATTCAATGTAGTCCGCACCTGAATTCAATCCGAATATCTGCAAGTTACCCGTCCACATACGGTCGCTGTATTGGAAAATCGTTTACCTGGGCTTTTTTTGCTTTATTGCTGTTCACTCATGGCTCGGCGGACGAGCCACGTTTTAACTCAACTACGTTTGAACAGTAACCCCGAGAAATACACAGTCGAAGAAACCTTCGCATTTAACTGTTCAGACTTTTCACTCTATGTTATACTATCTATAGAACCTGATGGGGTAGGGGCCTCCGGTGCTGGACCGGAGTGACCGCTCTCTGTCTGGTTCTCAGCAGGCCTGATTGGTGTAGCCTCGGTGACTTTGTGCACCGCCTCGCCGTTTTCAGCATCCTGCTTTTTTTGTTTCATAAGTTTCTCCATCAAGTCCAAACACTCTGTGAACTTTATAAAAATTATCAGAAAACAGTTGGTGGGTAGACCTCATAAACTGGTAAACCAGTGCCCGGCGATACCGCCGGGCTCCAATGCATCATGACATATAGAAAGTTTTATACCATTGGCGAAGGCGCGGAGGCTCTGACGGATGTTGATTTCCGTGCGGAAGCCGTAGTCCCTTTAGAGAGCGGTGCTGTCCGCGTAGGAGACAGACGCATCGCCCGGCTGCATTTGCACGAGGGACTTATGGGCGTCGAAGTCGTAATCCGGAGTCAGTAGCCGCCGTAACCGAAGGACGGGGCGTTATAGATTTCAACGCTCTCACCAACGTCTGGAATTACGAGTGAGCAGTAACTTTGCTTGAATTGTGGTGAATATGATTACTCATCAGGAATCACCACGAATGTTCTTAACAGCATTTCTCAGGCCGTGATATGACTAATACTAGAAAAAGGAGCCGGCCGACCCCTACGTGCGTGTCATCACATATATTTCTGATGATGCAAAATTCGTAATCGGGGCTCCTTTTTTGTTTGACAACTTTCTTTATTTAGATTAATCTTCTTGGTAAGAGATGACTTGCTGGTCCTTACACCGTATCTCCTAAGATACGGAGGAGAAGGGCTCTTTGAGGAAAACAGTAAGCCTCTCTTTTTTATTGCATCATTCTATAAATGTTTTAAAATATATAGTGAGATGTAGGATTAAGCTCGTTTCGGACGTACAGGTCATCGCCCTCTGGGTATTGGCTACTTGATCTGCATCTCATTTTACCTATTGACAGAATCCTAAAATTCGAATATACCTTTCGCATAAAGTGTGGATGGATTCCTGATGACCCATCGTTTTTCGATGGCACGGAGCGGGAGGTGAAAACGTCCACGCTTTTATTATGCCTTCATGCTAGATTTCTACTTCAACTAAAAACAGCCTCCTTTCGGAGACTGCCTTTAGTTATGATAACTATTTAGAACAATGCTTTGAACTCGGCTGGGATGATAAAGAACTCGACAATTACAGAGAAGAACTTGGACAAAAGGGATTCACTATACTGAAGAGCAATTTACTATTCTGCCAGCTAACAAAGACTACTACAATAATTATTGTACTCTTCGTGCCTATCAGTTTCAATAGGCAAAATAATAAGGCCCGCGTCGCTGCGGGCCCATATTACAAACTTATATTCTGTTCTGTTCCATCAAGGAGCTTCACTGTGAAGGTTTTCTTATCCCGGACGATGATCTCCTCAAGCACCATCCGCGTGAGCTCTGGAATCTCAAACTCGAGGGGCCCTTCCGCGGTAAGCTCAATCATCTGCTTTCCGCGAACTCGTTCGAGCGCATTCTCGCTCTTTTTCATCCGCTCCCATTTCTTCATGCACTCGCTTCTATTTGTAACCAGTGTGTTCCATGTGATGACAAACGCTTGCCGAAGGTCCTCTTCTCTTACGTTCTCCATCTCGCACCCGTCTGCTGCGCAGGACCAGAATGGATACTTATTACCTAACCAGTGCCGGCGTATAAACCGTGTACCGCATTTCCCACAGAAGACTCTTCCACCAAACGCGGTGCCTTTACAGGTGCATCCCCTCTGGATGCCATGCTGCTCTCTAAACTCGTCACGCCTCTTTAGCTCTAACTGGACGGCTTCCCAGTCCTCTTCAGAGATGATCGCCTCATGTGCATTCTTCACATAATACTGATCGAGGGTTCCTTCATTGTCTGCGCGTATCTTGTTTAAGAAATCGACCGTGTAGGACTTCTGCATTAAGAGGTCACCTTTGTATTTTTCATTCTGTAGCATCCCCTTGATCGTGCGTCCTACCCAGGCCACCTTATCACTGGCTCCTGGGATTTCATCATCCATCAAATGATTCCGAATTTCCTGCAGGCTCCATCCCTCTAAGAACTCTTTATAGATCCGCTTCACCACTTCGGCCTGCTCCTTATTGATGATGAGCTTTCCGTTCTCATCCTTATCATAGCCCATGAAATGTTCTGTATTAAGAAGGCACTTTCCCTGCTTGAATCTTGACCGAATTCCCCAGGCCGTGTTTTCTGAAATATTTCTCGATTCCTCCTGCGCGAGGCTTGAAAGGATCGTGAAGAGAAGCTCTCCGGATGCCGCCATCGTATCGATCTGCTCCTTCTCGAAGAAGATCCCGATCCCAAGGTTCTTAAGCTCTCGTGAGTACCGAAGGCAATCTGCCGTATTTCTCGCAAATCGGCTGATTGATTTCGTGATCACACGGTCGACTTTCCCATCCTGGCAGGCCTTGATCATAGCTTGGAAACCAGTACGCTTCTTTACCCGGGTGCCGGAGATTCCTTCGTCTGCAAAGATGCCGGCACACTCCCAGTCTTTCTTATTTTCGATAAGCTCCGTGTAGTATTTCACCTGATTCTGAAATGATCCAATCTGCTCTTCATGCTCAGTGGATACACGGCAGTAGGCCGCCACTCGGATCTTCTTTGTTTCCGCATCACGCTTCTCTCTTGTCTGGCTTGCGGGAATAACCGTAACATTCCTTACCATTGATGATCTCCTTTCCGATGTAGACTGTCTTATCCGTGTCTCGTAATGGTGCAAGCTTCTCGTCCGGTATCCGGATACCAGGGCAGGCTTCCTTCCCATTTCGACTCATCGTGTTACAAATCCACCAAACGCGGCCGGTGCCTGACATAATGCGCCGAAGCTTTGCACCGCAGTACTTGCAGAAGATTCGATCCTTATATGGATAGTTCTCTTCATTTAACTCTGGCACCATCTTTGCATGCACCTTTCCTTCATGCGTTTTCTCCCACTCTTCCTTCTTTTCATAGTTGTACTCGACCACCCGGCCACGATCCGTTTTCGAAGAAATATAAATATCTCCGTCAATCGGTTTCCATGCTTTTAACTCTTCATCCGGAATAATTATGCCAGAGCAAAAGGTATCAGAAAATCTGAGCTTTCCCGAGCACTTCCAGCTATTCTTTCCATTCGTGTAAATGTGCTCTAATCTCCGTCCGCACTGTGCGCAGAATAGGTGATCCTTATAGGCATACCTATTCGAGGGTTTCCAGTCCTCTTTTACTTTTTTCGCCCGGACATTTAAGGCCCGCTGAGCTTTTTCCCAAAGGTCATTCGTCACTATCGGAAGGTGGTCATTCTCAAAATAGTACCTATCTACTTCGCCCTTGTTCTCTCTCAGCCTTCTATGTTCATCAATGTAGTGCTTCATCTGAACGAAGTCACCTTTATACTCTTCATTCTTTAAGATTCGGGTGACGGTCTGCCGGTAGAACACGGCATCATTCTGTGTTTTGATTCCTTCGCTATTTAAGTAGTTCTTGATTTCTCCTACGTTGAATCCATCCGCGGCCATCTCGTAGATCATGAGCACCACCGGCGCATTTTTATCCGGCACCACCTCTCCATTCTCGTTCATTGAGTATCCGTATACCCGGTGAAGCTGTTTCATCGGGACGCCACTCTCAGCACGGCGCCTTACTGTCATCTTCGTGCCTACTCTGTTTGCTTCACTTTCCGCCTGTCCAAATGCTGCATATAGTGTCATAAGAAGCTCTCCCCCTTCCGACAATGTGTTAATGTTCTGAAGTTCAAAGTAAATCCCGATGCCTAAGCTCTTCAGTTCTCTCGCTGCATCGAGAACGATCTTTGTGTTTCTCGCAAGTCGTGTGATTGATTTTGTGATGATGATCTGAAAGCGCCCATTCCGGGCATCTTCCATCATCCTCTGAAATCCTGGTCTCGACTCCTTAAATCCGGAGATTCCGAAATCATGGTAAATCTCTATGAGCTCGTACCGTGGATCATTTCCAACTGTGTCTTCGTAATACTCGATCTGATTCTCGAGGGAATCCTCCTGGTTTCCGCTCTTCGTGGATACGCGGCAGTAGACGGCCGCCTTTAATCTGGTCTCGCCGCTATCCACCTTCCGCGGAATGACCATTACATTCTCATTACAAGATGAAGAAGTCACACTCATCCTCCTTTCGTTTTGCTTCTAAGGCTTTTCGCTTTTCATAAAATGCCTCTAACTTTTCCGGGTTCTTGTACGCGCATCCATCGCCATCAAGGTTTGCGATCAGAAGTTTTCTCGTCGTATCGTACTCGTCCCCGATCATCCCGATCTGAACGAGGAAGCAGCGAAAGGTGAACTTCTCATTTTCAACTTCCTGCGTCGCTGTCTGCTTCACCCATCTCATCTTCTCGCTCTTCCGGACGAGGCATTCTGCAAGCTGCTTGTATGCCTCCATCTCGAGTTCGGACACGTTCTTCGGGAACCCTGTGAAGACCACCTTGTCATCGTAAAATACGAGTCCCCGAAGGTTCCTCGAAACATCCAGGGAAACAAGTGCGCTTCGGAAAGCATCGAGATCGCCTGGATTCATGGACTTTAGCTTCTTCTGAAATCCCTTCCGAATGATGAACGCATTCTTCTCCCCGATCGCCTTATTTATGAGTGAAAGCTTCGACGCCATGAGGGAAATAAGATTCATTCGTGCCGTCACATCATTCGTCAAGAAGGAAACCTTAATGCCCTCCTCTTCGCCCTTTTCCATGAAGCCGCTGTCCCTCATGTGATCAAGGAACTCCTGATCCGCTGATCCTTCAAGCTGAAGGTCCCCGTTTCTCGTCACCGTGTAAGGACCAATCTCATATTTGAAACCTGGCGCGCCCAAGTACTTTGGCTTTTCGCCGGTCTCATTCACTAAGAAATCAATCAACACTTCTCTGTTTCGAAGACTCGTCTTAATGAGCATTTAGCTCGCCTCCTTTTCTACTCTTCCATCCTTCCCAAGCGGGAACGTCTCATCTAATCCGTAGTAATAGCGTACATAATGGTCATGGCAGCAATACTTACGCTTCCTTGCACCATAGACCGTAAAGGTCTTTCCGCAATACGGGCAAATCTTTGTATAGGTTGCGGATGCACTACGCTTTATTTCCTTATCATGAAGAAGCCAGTAGCTTCGTCTACACTCGTCCGAGCAGAAGCGTCTCTTCCTTCCGGTCCAAGATGATTTGATTGGTTCTCCGCAGAAGGCGCAGGCCTCTTTCTTCATGATCTTTTCAAGGAGATCCCCATCTGCAGCATCCCCCGGTATCTCCACCTTGTTTGCCTGATAGCGGACCGTGCTAAGCTGGAGCCCGGTGTATTTCGCAATGGTCCGATGCCCCATCCCATGCTCGCGTAATTTTCTAATCTGCGTTCTTTCAAGTTCTGTCATGTTGCTCTCCTATATTGAAATGTGGTGTTTAAATCCCTTGCTTTTTTGGTAGTCTATCTATCACTCTAAGGAGCAGTATTAGCAAGTTCTTTATCCCGTGTTTTGATAATGCGTTACTGAGAAAATAAAAAGCTCACAGGACACCGATGAGATATCCTGTGAGCATAAAATCACGCTTTCTTTAGGTCATTTACGTTGACTGCTGCCGTCACGGTTTCGCCTACGCCGATCACTGCGCGGTCGCCTTTCAGCGCTAAGATCGTATATGTGCTGTGCCATTTCTTAAACGGTACGCCATCATAGCCTACGGCCCGCACGACCTTTACGCGATCCCCGACAAAGAACCTTGTCTTTCCAGAAAGCTCATTTACCTTCTGCTGGACCACCTTATAGTCGTAGCCTTCCTTCGTAAGCCGGGTTCTTCGGTCGGTGCCATTACCCCAGAGGCCGTTCAGCACCTCCCGCGCCACCTCTTCGATGGACTTCTTCGGAGTCTCCTCCTCTTCATACTTCGGAGCTGCAAAACCACGGATGTAGCCCCAGCCGATCGGGATGGTTCTTCTCGTCACCTTGTTTTCCTTGTTACCCTCAATGACGGTAAAGGTAGAGCCCTGGACGTACTCGACGACACCGATGTGGGTTGCATAGGCATCATTCGGCTGGGTCGCCTTCTTCCAGCTATAGACCGCAATGTATCCTGGCTTCGGCCGGACTGTGCCATCCTCGATCCAGATGCCCTTCTTCTTAAAAATCTTTACGTGCTCTTCGCATCCGCACTCGGTACCGATGAGGTCCGTCATGTGCGCCTTGATCGCAGCGGCAGAGACGGTGGTATCACACCACTCGTCTGTATACTGTACCCTGTAGCCACGAGCGAGCGGCGGATGGCTATTGTAGATATCGATGATCTGCTTATATTGCCGGTTGTACTCGGAAAACCCGAGAAAACTTCTCATTGCCTCAATGAGGCCATTTGCTGTTCTTCCCATAATTCCTCCAAATAAAAAGCTCCCCGCACCTTTTTACCAGTGCGAAGAGCATAAACTATATCCAATAGCTACATTTCTATGCCGTATAGCGAATGGACTATGTGAACCTTCCGTCGTATGCTCCTATAGAAAGGAGCTACTATGAGTGATTACGATATTGGTTACCTTGACGGCCGAAACCATGCGCTGTCATTAATTGCCTGCTGGGCAAAAAGTAAAAAATGCACCCTCGATACCATCAAAGACCGTGACGCGCTCGAGGATGCACTCGAACGTTTTGACCCAGGATTCTTCAATAATTATGATGAGCGGATTGGGCCGATCTACTAATTTACTCGTCCTTCGAAAGCTGCTTCACGACCTGGTTGATACCGGTCGCCGCAAATCCAGAGACGATACCAACTGCGATCGCGTTTACGAAATCGCCGGCGGGGAAGTCTGGCATAGTCTTAAGTCCGATCACACCAAAGACGGCGCCGACCGTTCCGCAGATCACCGGAATCCACTTATCTGGCACCTTCTCTGCAGCCTTGCAGGCTTCTCCGATAAGGTACGCGATCATCGTAATTGCTGCTACGCTTGCTACTCCTAAATCCATCATTTTGTTTCCTCCTTCACTTCTGCCGAAAGCGGCAGGTCAATACATTTCTTATAGAGGGACTCTCCCGTCCCGTTTCCACCGAGTGCCTTATAGGGTTTATAGAGGTACTCGAGATTATTGCGATCCTCTACGGAACAGCATCCCGACTTAATATAAAAGCTGCATGCCTGGTACAAACGGTCATGCAGCAAAGCGAGGATACCCTCTCGGAGAACATCATATTCTGTTTTCTTAATGCGGAGCGTTTTCACGATCCATGTGAGACACATGAGGATTAGCGTGAAGAGCTCCTGCACCCAGTAGCGAATGATAAAGTCAATCATCTCATCACCTCCTTAGACGTCTGTTAGCGTATACGTAATCTTCATCGACTGCGCGCTCGTTTTCACGACCGGAGAACTAAGGTTACAGATCGTGCCGAGGTAATTACGCGTGTATGCATAAAACAGTGTGTTCGACTGTGTAGGAAAGATATTTAGTTTCTCTCCTTCAAGTGCCGTATAATAATAAGTACTGTTCATACCCTGCGTGTAGTCTTCTTTATACCGATATTTGTCATCCGGATAAATCCATCCCGGAGAGTAAAATGTTGTTTTTGATCCAGTCGTAGATAATCCATCCCATTCAAAGCGTGCGTACACTCCGCCATTATACTTCGGATATATATAGGTTACTCTGGCGTCATCAAACGTTAATGCCTTCACATCCGCCGTATTTGAGAGATTAACCTTATAGAGTGTCTTATAATCATAGGAGCCTATATAAAGATACCCCTTTGAAACAGCATACCTGGTTTCCAGATAAAAATTATAAGGGCCTGTGCTTGGACAAGTAATCTTTTCCAACGTGAAAACCAGCTCACTCTCTTCCGCAAAAGAGTAATCCGATATTTTCACTCGCCGTACACGTACGGTCGTATCTTTCGGATCAGAATTGCCCCGGCAATAAACCGCGTATATATAACCGTCGTACCCATTAAACACAGCCCAATAGCTGTAGGATGGATTCGTAAACTCAAAATCAAATACAACCTTTTCCTCTCCGAAATCCGGAGAATTTACACGGATGATATTTGAGAAAATCCTCTTCTCATAGATTTTTCCTTCATAATAAAAATATCCTATTCCCTTCACTGGATCGTTTCCAATGGTAATGTAGGATTTACTCAATGAGATAGAGCTCTCCATATAAACCGTATTGTGAAATGGATTCTCACCGCACTTATAATTCGTAAGCGAAAGCGCTGCGATTGTGCCGTTCGCCTGAGAAGTTGAGAAATCCCATACACTCGTATACCCGGTATCTGTTCTGCCACTTTCTGCAGCATTAAAAGAACCAATCAGCTTCGAACTTCCATTTGCCACTCTTCCGGCACACCCTGTAAGATGTACGTCCATAGGGAAATGCGTGTTGTCTGCGTCTTCTTCAAGCGCCCCATCAAAGAGAAAGATACCACCGAGAGCCTTTTGCGAAATGGGTATAAGTTCCTTAAGCATATTCGTGTAAAAACAAGAAATCGCTCCAAGACCGAGAAGATTTGCGACCGCATTCGTCACCATGTTCTCTTCTTCATGCCGCTCGATGCGTCCTGTCTTCTCATCCTTTAACTCAATCTGTAACTTTCCTTTAATCATCCGTCTCCTCCTATGGATTCTTGTAAGTAACAATAAAGTTCGTAAGAGAAGATGCAGTATCCTCTATTACGAACTTGAAATAAATCATCTTATTGGTGGCGCCTTTATAAAGCGTAGGGCCATCCGTTTTTAGAAAGCCCTCCATTGGAAGCGGCGCCGTGTAGCTCTTATCATCATAGCTATAAGAGGCCATCACGTTTCCTTTGTAGACCGCCGTAAGACCGGCGATCCCGAGGATCGTTTCATGATGAAGGTCTGCGACCGCCCGGATGGTCTGAGCCCGCGGTGTTGCGGTGGCCTTCGCTTTCATAAGCCGCATATCCCCATCCGCCCATCGGTAAAGCACTGGCTTTGTAAGCGCACCAAGCTGCTCCGGCGTCGGCATCTTTAGAAAGCCATGATCCTGGAAGACGCTCTTCGTAGAAAGCTCTACGGATGCGAGCTCCGGGACCTCCGTCACGATACCATCGATCACGGTGTAGGTCTTTCCATTCATATCCCGCATCAGGAATCTTGTATCAAACGGAAGCTCGACCCCTGTAAATCGAATATATCCAAGTGCACCAGCGTCATTTCCACGATCGACGGAACCATCCTTTGTGTACCGAAGAATAAGTTCATGCGAGCCGGCTTCCAGCAGGAATTCATAATCCTTAAAATCGATGGTACCAGAAATGTTCACGACTTCCTTTTGATCAATGGTCACCCGAAGTCGATCGCAGTTCTGCTCACTTGAGATCGCGCAATTAAACTGAACTGACCCTGCTTCCACTAGGATCACTGAAAAGGTCGTTTCACTGGTTCCGCCATGCGTGATGCGTCCACTCCGAAGCGTCGTCTGGTCATTCACTTTCCAGGTATCTGCGACATAGAAAGGCGTCGCGCCTTCCGTTACTTCAAAAACATCGGCGCACCCATCCTTAAAGGCATCATCCTCGAAGGTGATGGTGCAGGTATTGTCTTCTCTTACGATGCTCATTTCACCACCATCCTTTCGAGGGTAAGAAGCTCATCATAGTCCGTAAAGATATCGAGTACCTGAAGATATCCTTCATCGACCGATACCTTCTTACTCGTCGTTTCATAATTTGTCTCCAGGATAAATGCATCCTCGGAGTTCGTGATCACATACTGCTCATTCATCGAAGGGCTACCCTCGGTGTCTGAGAGAATGTAGTAGCGGACCACGATACTTGCGAGAGGTGCATCCTGAAGGCCACCAAGAATTGATGCGAAGTCAAAGGCGAATACATCCGTGAATGCGCTCACTGGTTTCGGTGTAAGTTCCTTTACGTCTACCGTATCTTCAAGACCACCACAAATATCCTTGAAGGAAATGGCCGCAAACTTCTCCTCTGTCGTAATCGTTCCATCCCACTGGCCGGTTCCTGCAAGGCCCATACCGGTAAGAAGTACGTTTACACACTCGGTATCGAAATGCCCAGATCCACCATTCATCTCAAGCATGATGACGAAATTGTAGATCGTGTTCGCCTTCACGTTACCGATGTAGTAATGGAGGGATAAAAGATGCTGCCCATCAATAAAGTAGGTCTCGACCGGATGATAGCTAAGCTCCTGGCCGTTCAGCATATAGCTCACAGTCGCCGTCATTCGATCGGGCTTCTTGATGGAAGTTTCTGCCGTCTGTAGTCTAGAGTTGAGATCAACAATCGCGGCGTCACTCGCCATAATCTCTTTCTGAAGCTCCTCGACGGTCGGCGGATTTGAGACCTTTACGGCCTCAATCTTCGTATCCCCGACCAGATGCTTTACGGGGTTCTTCGTCTCTAGTAAAAGCTCTGCCCAGAGGGAAACTTCCGAGTCCTTCGTTGCAGTCGCAAAACGAATCGATGCAATGGTCTCCCGCTTTCCATCCGGGAGCTCTATTACCTTCGTATTCGAAAACTGGTAATGGACGAGCTTATTTTCATCGGTGTTTGATACAAGACCAATGATGTTCTTATCCGTCTTACTACGTGCATTCGATAGCGCTGGGTCCTGCCCGACACCCGTCATCTCATAGGTTCCATGGAAATTGAAAACGTACTTTGTGATGCAGTACTTCTTCGTCCCATCTGCAAGGCCATTTGAAAAGACTAAAACGTCCCCTAGATCATAGGCCGGGTTTCCGATCGCCTTCACCTTAAATGGCACATAGTTAATCTTCTGGATGCCTTCGAGGATCGCATTCCGCATCTCTTCCTTCGTAGAATCAAGGCCGTACTGAAGAAACGGGTTCGATCCTAGATTCATGGTGAGTCCGTCATCTGGCTCGATGCCGTAGTAGTTCGTCATACTGTCTGCCATATTGACGACGGAAATACCGGTATAGCGGGTGACGAAATCAGAGAATGAAGCGCCGGTAAATCGGTGCCGATCATCGATCGTGTCTGAGACTTCATCCGTGTACATACGAAATACGATCTTCCCCTCCCGGTCTGCAGTTGCAAACGCACAGATCGTCTGCGCGAGCCATGCGACCAGGTCTCGCCAAGTTTCTACATCATTTGTCGTGGTCTCAGAGATTAAGTGCGTGCCATTCGGGAAGTGCTCGAAGTCCTCTTCCGTATTTGCAAAAAGCACACCGGTCTCTTCCTCGATTTTCTTAACGAGTGTATACGGTGTCACTTCCGTCATCGTCTTGTTGCACTGCTCATCAAGGAGTGCCATGTGATCGTATGCCTTCACAACCACACCACTTGAGGTCCACTCTGCCGTATCGACGGTAAACACACCGAGTGGAATAAACTCGCGGGTTCCATCCTCAAGCTCCATCCCGAAGAATGGCGTGATCGTCGACCCTTTCCACTGATAGCGCTCAAGAGGAATATTTAAGAAGGTCGCGCTAAGCTCCCCGACATACACCTGTCCGATCTGGACATTCTCATTTCCAGAGCACTGATTCGTGATTGAAAACGATCCAGCTAAGATGTTCTCTTCCGTAAAATCATTTTCTCCGATCGTACCCTTTAGGAAGTGCCGCTGTACCGGACGCTTCATCGCCTTCTTATATTCCTCTGAAACGCTGTACATTTATAGCTCCTCCATCTTCACACTGATCTTATAGAGACCATTCACTTTAAGTAGATCTCTTGAATATCGAATGTGCTCCTCCTTTTCGATCGACAGCTGACACTCATGATCGGACAGTTCCGTCTCGGAGGGATAAAAGCAAGCGACCGTTACGGTCGATGCTCTCTCCCATGCGCGAAACTTTGCGAGCCATTCGCCCGTCACCGTCCAATCTCCACTTACCGTGATCTTTGAAACACGCGTAACGGAGACCTGGGTGGTCCCGGCCTCCGTTTCATACTCTTCTTTCTTTTTCGCATTCTTGAAACTTAGGTCATCATCCGGTCGCGGCAGGACGATGCCATTTACTTTAAGTTCCTGAAACATCATCTACCTCCTGAGCGATAATCTGCTCTCTTAGATGCGGTCACGACGATCTCATCAATCCGGTCCTGCCCGATGTAGACAGGGATCATGATGTCCCCGGTCTGGCCGGTCACTCCGGAAAGCGCTTCCTTAATCGCTGTAGTGACTGCTGATAAACCGCTGGCGCTTCCGGATGCCCCAAGGACGGTCTCCGTCTGAGACAGCTGTGGGCTAAGGATCAGATCCGAAGTAACGCCATCCATCGCCTTCGATACAAGACCACGGCTCTCTTCGATGCCCTTCGCAAGTCCCTTCATGAAGTCCGGCATCCAGGATTCATAATCCGTAAGCGGTCCTTCATCAGGAACTGAGAAGTGAAGTACCGATCGAATCTTATCGGCTACCCCGTTTACGGCATCCGTCACGGCGCCGACCGCCGACTTAATACCATTAACGATCCCCATGATGAGGTCACGGCCCCACGAGAACGCCTGGGATGCGAGTCCCTTGATGTAGGAAACCGCATTATCAAAGCCAGACTTAATCGTGTTGTAGATCTCCGTGATTGTCGTAGAAACGGACTGCTTCACACTGTTCCAAATATTTGAAACCGTGTTCTTTATGGTATTCATCACCGACGTGATAAAGCCGCTGATCGAGTTCCAGATGGAGCTCACCACTCCCTGGATCGCCGTAAGCACGGTACTGATCACCGAGTAGATCGCATTCCAGATCGTCGTGAAGATTCCCTGCAGCGTGGTGAGCGCTGCCGTAAAGAAATTGGTGACCGCCGTCCAGATCGTTTCAATGAAACTCTGAAGGGCTGTAAGAAGCGGTGTCAGGAAGGCGACGATCCCGTTCCATATTTCCTGGATCTTTGTGCTGATCGCTTCCATCGCCATCCCGATAAGGATCTGAACGGCCTGGAAGATCGTCTCAAAGAGATACCGGAAAGCTTCAAGTAGCGGTCCGAATACAGAAATGAATCCGTTCCAAACCGCTAGAATCTTATCGACGATACCTTGAACGATGCCACCAACCGTCGTGCTGATCGCGGACCAGATGGTAGACGCGGTCGTAGAAATGTTCGTCCAGATGCCGGATAAAAACGATCCTATTCCGGAGACGATGCCCCCGATCGTATCTGAGATCGCCTGCCAAACGGAGCCAGCGAGTGCCTTGAGGTTCTCCCAAAGGCCACTAAGAAAAGAACCGATTTCTGTCCAGTGCTCTTTGATGACGATCACTAGATTTGCGACGGCATAGACGATCGTAGCAATGACGCCGGCAACCGCCGCAGGGGCGCCAAGGATGACGGCTCCAACCGCTGCAATCGCAATCCCGATACCCATCAAAATATCTTTGACGACCGAGAATCCATTCGTGAACATATCGATGAAGTTCTTTACCGCAGTTACAACACCGGCGATCACAAGACCAATCCCGGAGAATGCCTTCAGCACAGCGCCAACACCAGAGGTGGCAGCTCCAATGCCCTTCACCGCGCCCGTGATTCCATTCACAGCGCCTGCAAGCTTCGGCGCCATCGTCATGATCGTACCGACCGAGCTCATGATCTTACCTACAAAAATGAGGACTGGACCAAGCGCTGCAACAAGAAGCGCCACCACCAGGATGATCTCCTTCACAGGCCCTGGGAGCTTATTTAAGAAATCGACAAGCCCCTGCAGCATGGATACGAGTTGTCGGATGGCCGGCATCATGAGGTCTGCAAAAGAAATGGCCAGCTCCTGTAACTGAGACATCAGTATCGTGAGCTGACCTTGTAAGTTATCCTGCATGGTTTCCGCCATTTTCTCAGCGGTACCATCGCAGTTCTTGATGGCGGTATCTAGTTTTGAAATGTCACCCGGCGCCGCATTCATGAGCGCAAGGAAACCAGACATTGCATTCTTACCAACAAGTGCTTCTGCATTATTCGCCTTCTCAGATTCTGAGAGCTGTCCGAATGCCGTCCGGCAATCTGCAAGAATGTCATTTAGGTTTCGCATCGATCCGTCGGCATTTGTCGTCGCAATCGTCACATCACCAATCGCATCACCGGAGAGTTTCACTTCACCGGTAAGATTATTCATGATGGTACGAAGGGAGGTGCCGGCCTGAGTCGACTTGATACCTGCGTTAGCCATGAGGCCGATCGCTTCTGCGGTGTCCTCTGCTGAGAAGCCAAGGGCGCCGGCGATCGGTGCGCAGTACTTAAAAGTTTCGCCCATCAAAGCGACGTTCGTATTGGCATTCGAGCTTGCAGCGGCAAGGATGTCTGCAAAGTGACCAGAGTCTGCAGCTGTTAAACCAAAGGCGGTCAGTGCATCGGTCACGATATCCGATGTCGTCGCGAGGTCCTCACCGGAAGCCGCTGCAAGGTTCATGATGCCTTCAATACCAGAAAGCATGTCATCCGTCTTCCAGCCGGCCATTGCCATATAGGTCATGGCGTCGGCAGCTTCCGATGCAGAGAACTTCGTCTTCGCGCCCATCTCTCTCGCCTTATCCCGGAGTTTATCGAAGTCATCTCCGGTTGCGCCGGAAACGGCTGCGACCTGGCTCATGGAAGCATCGAAGTCGGAAGCGGTCTTCACAGCAGCAACTCCTACGGCCGTCACCGCTGCGCTAACTGGAAGAAGCTTCTGGCCAGCCGATGAAACTGTATCACCCGCGGACTTTAACTTCTCACCGCTTGATGCGATCTTCTGCACCGCCGTCGCGGACTGGTTTGCCTGCTCTTCAAGCTTCTTTAAATCCTGCTCGGTTTCGATAATCTCTCGCTGAAGTGCATCGTACTGTTCCTTCGAGATGTCACCATTCTGAAGCGCTTGATTTGCCTGCTCGGCTGCGGTCTTCAGTGTTTCAAGCTTCTCTTTTGTTTCACTGACGGCACTGGAAAGGAGCTTCTGCTTCTGACAGAGAAGTTCCGTATTTCCAGGATCAAGTTTTAAAAGTTTCTCGACATCCTTTAACTGCGCCTCAGTGTTCTTCACTTCTGAATTTACCTTCTTTAGCGCAGTCTGTAGTTTTGTGGTATCGCCGCCGATTTCGACGGTAATACCTTTAATACGGCTTCCTGCCATGAGGGCCTCCTTTCCTTAAAAATGGGTATAAAAATTGCCCGACATTTCTGCCGAGCATAAAGAAAGCACCGATCAGATTTCTCCGACCGATGCTAATAAACTGCTATTCTATTGAGATTTACAAACTGAAGATTGTAGTGAAAAAGCAGTTATTAACAAATGTAAAAAATGGTCACCATATGCCACTACTGCTAATGAACACCCCTACTAAACTGCTTTATTTTGGAACACATCCTCCACCATTAACACTATGAACATAACCAGAGACTCCTGCATGATTGGCTACTCCCGTAAAACCTCCTCTCTGTGCCTTCGGCGGTCTTAATCCTTTCATAACATAGCTAGGTTTATCATCCCTTGGTATTCTAACACCAAGTTTCCGTGCCACTTTATAATACTTTTCATATTTCATATAATCATATCCGTTCGTTTCTCTATATGAAATAATCCTGATCCAATCCTCCTTAGGGATTCCTTCAAGATTCAATGGCTGTTTCCTTAATACACTAGTTAGGCATTTTGTACAGCCGCATTTTGCACAACTTCTCTTTATACTGTAATGGTAATCCATACATCTTGGACATACATATAATTTCTTTTGAGGTGCATATGTTTGTTTCTTTTTTTTCATAGCTTCAACCTTCCATATTATGCTTGAAACTAGTCATCATGCTATTCCAATTAAATTTATTCTTTTGAGGACAAGTAATCATAGTACTCATCCGTGCAGTATAACTTCTCGTGGTTTGTAGTAAATACTCTTATTTGCCCTGTTTCTACTAAAACATCCAGCATATGTTCTAATTCTTCCAGACTTAACTCTGCAAACTGGAATTTGGAACGTGCTTTATAAATTTTTTCCGATCCCCTCAAGTTCGTTCATGGAATCCTTGTTTTTTTCAAGTTCATCTCTGGCTGTTGCGTAATATGATTTTTTGAAAAGCATATCCCATGAAAGATATTTTGCCATACAGTCAAACTGCTTATCAATCAGCTCATACTGGATACTGTCTACGGGAGAACCGCCTACAACAATCGTGCCAACTTTTTTATTTTTTAACTGCAATCCACGGCAGTAGCACTTATCAATGATAAGTTTCAATTGTGCTGACATTCCCCACCAATAAACTGGTGTAGCAAAAAGAATCCTATCTGCGGCAGCAATTTTATCAATTGTAGGATTTGTATCATCCTTTTTAAACTGATTGGTAAACTGAATGTCGTATTTCATACGTCGAGAGCTGCCTTAAGCGCATCCATACTGGAATAACGCGGAGCAGAAGGATCCTTCATCATTTTTCTGCCTCCCTCAATGGCAGCGGCTGTCGTATCATTCGGTACTTCCAGTTTTAATTCAAAAGGAATACCATGCTCCCGGATAGCGGTTCTCAGGAACATATTTACAGCAGTTGTCATATTCAGACCAAGCTCATTGAAGATTTCCTCCGCCTGGTCCTTGATTGCCTTGTCTGTACGAATATTTAAATTAGTTGTTGCCATACAGAACACCTCCATTCAAGTATAGTATACTCAAATGTGTGTCTAATATCAACACACTGTCATTATATAAGACGCATAAATTCAGTTAAAATGCGTCAAAATCTTCCTGAGTCGCAAGCTGCTGATAACCCTTGTAGTCATCATTACTACTCTCTGCGTACATATCGTTCACCATCCCGATCGTGAGAAGATCAAGGTCTCGGATGGAGATGCCGAGCTGCACGCAGCGGAGCAGAAATAATGGGGTCGTCATCTCGCGGTCAGTTCCATGAAGTTTTTTTTAGACTCAACCTGTGTTTCCACGTTAAGTCCCCAGAGCTTGATGATCTCTGGAAGAACCTGGTAGATGGAGAATGTGCTAAACTCGTCAAGCCACTCCTCTGGTGTGTCCGGGATGGAAGGATCAGCATGCTTTGCCATGATATAGGCGATGTTCTCGAACATCTCAAGCGAAAACATATCGAGGTGGGAGCTCTCTTCGTTTCCATCACCAACGGCCTTACTCAGGGTATCGAGGTCCTTATAAATATCACGGTGGAACTTGATGCGGTAGATTCTAGGAATCGCCGCGGATGCCTTAAACGGCACTTCCTTTCCATCGATCATGATCTTCGTTGTCATACTCATCGCTTTACTCCTTTACTGCCTTCACTGCTTTCACGGACTGTGTCTCCACGGTATTTGCTACCGGCGGCATATACACAGCCTTATACCAATCCGCGTAAGTCGTCGCATCCGTGGTGTTACCGGTCTTCGCCTTCACCATACCGTTTGGAAGCGGCACCGCATTGATGGTAAGCTTCTCCGTCTGTACTTCCTTCTTGTCCTCATTCGTCTTACCCTCGATACCCGGGCGGGATGCGGAGCAGTTGTACATGACGTGACGGATATGCTTCTGGTCACCATCAAACTCAAAAAGAAGCGCAAAGGTGCCAAGCTCGACTTCCGAATTCTCGATAAGCACACCCTTCTCATCAAGCTCTTCCTTCAGGATATCTGTACGGAAGGACTCCGGGATAAGCGCAAGCTCAAGGTCGCCCTCGTATCCTGTGTTGTTATTGATTACGTAGTACACACCACCATCGGCGTAGAAGTTCTCTGGCTCGCCATTTGCGTCGAGAGAAAGCGATACGGAACCTGGCATCGGAACCGGCGTTCCATACTTTACGGCGCCATCCTCTCCGACCGTGATCACCGCGTAGTGTGCGTTTTTAAGGTTATACTTTACCTTATTTTCCTTATCAGCCATTGTTAGCCTCCATTTCAAACGTGTATAGGACCTCATAGAGCTTCTCGCTCTCGATCCATGTTTCTGACTTCTCATAAAAAATGGAGGCAGCATCTAGGCTGTCCTCCAGTCTTTCCTCTAGTTCCGGATCTTTATAGTCCGTATAGAGCTCGATATGAAACTCATTTATTTTGTAATAGACCTTTCCATCGGCAGCGAAGTTGTCGCTACCAGGGGAAAGATAACAAATAAACGGTGTTTCTGGACTTTCGCCTTCCGCGAAGTGATCGTAGGCGAAAGGAAGTCCAAGCTCCTCTAAAATCTTTGTCACCATCATTTCCTTAGCGCCCTCTCGATCTCATCTTCTAACTCCTTCACACCGACCTCTTCTGCAGGTGCGATATGTGGGATCGCCCGTACTCTTCCACCACCGCGCTTTGCATGGCCGAACTCTAAGAGGTGGGCGAGCTGATACCGGTTCCGAGAATGAACGGTGAGCTCGATCGAGTTTGCATCCTCTTTTGTGGTTTTCACCGCCCAGCTCTTCTTATACTTCCCGGTTCTCTTCGGCGCATTCTTTTCGATTTCCTGCTTTACGATTTTCCCTGATTTCTTGACAGACTTCTTCATTTCATCGGTCGCAAGGTCTTTATATTCTTCGAGCCCTTCCATGATCGCATCTGCAAGTTCTCCGATCTTCACCTTCTCCATCATCGATCGACCTTCCTGCACCAAAGTTTCAGCGCCTTCCGTTTATTATTCATATGATCTACGCGGAGGATATTGTAGAGGTCATCCTCTATGCGAATGCGATACCCAGTTGGCGTGATCCTTGCCGTCTCACTTGACCAGCGGACCGTGAAGGCACAGGACGCACGATCATGCGTCGCGCCGGCGTCTTCTGTTTCTTCACCACCCTCATTACTGATCGTTGCAAAGCACCGAAAATACTCCGCCCACTCGGTCTTATGGTTTCCGATTTCATCCGTCGCAACCGAACTTTTCTCGATCGTGATCCGCATGTTTAAAAGTGAAACTTCCATCAGAACTTCGCCTCCCGGACACCAAATAAAAGAGCCCGAAGCGTAAGCATCAATTCATTATGATCCGCTTCCTCTCGGTGCTCATATAAATAGGCGACCGCGTACATCGCGGCCACCTTCATGATGGGTGTGATCGCATCCTCTGTATTCGGGCGACGGCTTACGTCAAAGACGAGGGACTCCGCAGAATCAATAAGACCTTTTAAAAGCTCATCCTCATCCGAGCTATCTACCCGTAGATACTGCTTCACCTCGTCTAGGCTAAGCATCGCGTCACCTTCTCCCTTTAGGCGCCGGCCTTCATGATCTGAACCGCCTCCGGCAGGATCAGAAGACCATCGACTCTCTCCTTCGCCACATAGCCGATCATACCGTTACCGGCGAACAGCTCACGAAGCGGCTGGAAAGAACGGCTACCGCGGTCACCGATGTTGTAGTAGCTATAGTCGCCAAACGCCATCACCGGCTTACCTGCCTCGACGGTCGGTGCAAACGCGGAGGTGTGGATGCCATAGCCACAGAGTCTATCCGGCTCTCCCGCCTGGTAGGACGGCTGCCAGAGGTAGGCGCCATTGTTGTCCTTCAGCTTACGAAGATCCGCCAGGGTCTGGTCGTTCATGATAAAGGATGCCTTCTGGCGGTACGGACGCTTCAGCTTATAGATGAGGTTAAGAACATCATCGCTTACGATCTTCGTACCGCTAAGAGTGATCGCGGTCTCGCCGCCCTTCGTCTCATGGAAAAGACCGACCGGCTTTCCGGTACCATCACCATTCAGGAATGCATCCTCCTCCGCGTTTGCGAGCGCCTTACCAAACTGAGTGGTGATGTACGCCTCAAGGTTAAATGCATTGTCATAGAGGAGCTCCTCGGTGATCTTGATCGCTACATGAAGCTTATGGGCATCAAGGATCTTCTGACCAAACTTTGCATCGGTAAACTGAAGCTCTCCACCCTCCTCGATCCAGGCCGCGGTCGGCTTGGTGGCTGCGATATTGATCTTATGCTCACCAGAGGTCTTAAGCTTCGTCGCAAGACCTCGCATGATGTTCTCCTCATTCAGCACATCGATAAGGCGCTTATCCCACTCCTCCGGAACAAGATATCCACCATCGGTGTCAACGCCCTCCTGCAGGATATCACTCACCTGATGGAAGCCGGTACGCATCGCCTGAATAGCCGCCTTACGGTAGGCATCCGAAGCACGACCAGTCTTCGCCGGCTCCGCACCCGCGCCTGGGCGCTCTGTAAGCGGGGAAGCCATCGGCTTATTAAGCTCGTCATCGATCTCCTTCTGACGGGTTAAGCGCTCGATCTCCCTGGTATAATCGGTCACCTCCTTCTCCATACGATCGTAGGTCTCGCTATCCTCTCTGGACATGAGTCCATTCTCGCCCTGGTGAGCATCAAGGAAGGTCTTTGCTGCCTCCCATGCGGTGGCACGCTTTGTAATTAAATCCTTTAAATTCATCATTGGTATCTCCTTTACATCATGGTTTTAAGAAGGTTTAAACGCTCATAGCAGTCGCTTGCCTTCCTCGTGTTTTCCGGTGTTTCTACCGGAGGTTTCTTATAATGATCGATCACCTTATTGGTGACCGCTTCATCCATACGGCGGCTCTTAAAGAGGGTGCCCTTTGGCGCGGCACCCGTTCCTTCATTCTTAGTTCGCTCGATCATGGCATCTGCAAAGTGAAGCTCGACCGCCATCTTTGCATCCATCCAGGTCTCATCCTCCATAAGCTGTGAAAGCTTATTTCGGGAAAGCCCAGTCTTTACCGCGTAGGCATTAATGATCGAATCCTTCACCGACTCGAGCATCTCGGCCGCCTTCTGCATGTCGTTATGGTCCCCCATCGCGACCGTAGACGGATTATGGATCATGAGCATCGAGACCGGACTTACCAGTACCCGGTCACCGGCCATCGCGATCACGGATGCTGCCGATGCAGCGATGCCGTCAATCTTTACGGTGACGCGGCCCTTATAGTCTCGAAGCATGTTGTAGATCTGCGCGGCTGCAAAGCAATCACCGCCCGGGGAGTTTATCCACACCGTAATGTCTCCTGTCCCCGCATTTAACTCGTCCTTAAAAAGAACCGGCGTGACATCATCGTCAAACCAGCTCTCTGCACCAATCGGTCCATCTAATGTAAGGACGCGCTCTTCTATGGTTTTCTCCGGATCATCCGGAGCGGGTGCCTGATTCGTCACAAAATCCCAGAACTTCATCTTCGTTTCCTCCTCATCGTTTTCTCTTTATCATCCGTTTCCTCTTTGCTTTCGCTTGGCTCCGCCTTATCCCGGTATGCAGCACCGACTTCGGAAAGTTTCTGCATGGTGCCATTTACCATGAAGGTATTTCCACCATCCTCCTCCGGTACAAGATCTAAGTTTTCAAGCATCCGGACATCATTTACACACATGAAGCCGTTATTGATGCCGGTCGCATAGCCCTGCATTCTTGACGCATAATCCCCTCGGAGAAGGCCGTCCACATTAAAGCGTGCGTAGTACTTTCCCTTTTCATCTTCACGAAGAAGGGATTTCCCGATCGCAGACTCAATTCGTACAAGCCATGGTGCCAAGGTGTAGGTCACGAATTCAAGTGACTGCTCCTCAATGTTACTAAAGGTCGCATGATCAAGATCATTGATAAGGTGGCATGGGCAGCGAAAGGCACGCGCGACTTCCTCAAGCTGAAACTTACGGGTTTCCAGAAACTGGCTATCCTGCGGGTTAATGGAAATCGGTGCGTACTTCATGCCTTCCTCAAGGACAACCGTCTTATGCGCGTTCTGGCTACCAGAGAATGCCTGGTTCCAACTTTCTCGTACCTTTTCCGGATTCTTTAAGATCCCAGGGTGCTCTAAAACACCGGATGGTGACGCTCCGTTCGCGAAGAACTTTGATGCGTACTCATCACACGCAATCGAGGTGCCTAGGGCGTTCTTCATCATGGCGATCGGGCTGTATCCGATGAGGCCATCAAAGCCGAGGCCCGGGATATGCATGAGCTCGTCCTGATGAAGGATCACGGTTTCATTTCGCATGGTACCAGCTTCATCGGACTGATGCTGATAGCTATAGTAGAGGCGCCCCTTCTCATCACGATCAACCGTCATTCGATTAGGCATCAAAGGATACAGCCCGACCACTTCCCCCTTACCATTTCGGATAATCTGACAGTAGAAATTTCCCCAGAGGAGAAGATGCGTCATCATGGTCTCCTTAAAGATGAAGCTCGTCATCTCCGGGTTTGGCTCATCATGAAGCAAAAAATAAAGAGGATGCTTCAGGGCTTTTTCCTTACTACCATCCTCTTTATAGTGATAGAAATGAAGCGGAAGACTCGCAACCGCTTCCGATAACACGCGCACGCAGGCATACACCGCAGTGATCTGCATGGAGCTTCTCTCCGTCACCACTTTTTCTGCGGTGGAGTAGCCCATATAGAAACGGTACTGATCGCCTGGGAGGCTGTTCTTCGGTCGATTCTTAGAAAAAGGCCAGTTCATATTTCTCCTTTCAAAATGTGATGAGTCCACGGCTGTTGTAGACACTATCCGGATTTTCATGCCGGACGCAGCGGTCGAGGGCCATGATACTTGCGACGATGCCATCGATCTTCTCTGGTGACTTCGCCTTCGTCGGCTTAATATTGTCTGCAGCATCCCGATCGACGACGACATTTAATGCCATCCACCTTAGGACTGGATTTCCTGCATGCACAATCTTTCCCTCCATCATGAGTTTATAAAACTCCTTTGTCGGTGGGCTCATGCTCGAAAACCCCTGGCCGAAAGGAACCATGGTGAATCCATCATTTTCAAGATTCTGGATAAGCATGGTCGCATTCCATCGATCGACGGCGATTTCTTTAATGTCATAGATCTCATGAAGGTCATTGATGAAGGCCTCGATGAAATTGTAATCAATGACATTTCCTTCGGTCGCCATCATGTACCCTTGTCTTACCCAAGTGTCATACGGGACTGATGCGCGCCTAACTCTTAAAGGAATCGTGTCCCTCGGCACCCAGAAGAACGGGAGACACACATAGCTCTCCTCCTCTTGTCTTGGTGGAAACATGAGTACAAGTGCCGTAATATCCCCTGTACTCGATAGATCGAGGCCGCCATAGCACTCGCGTCCGCGAAGGGATTCTAGGTCAATCGGCTGATTTCCTTTATCGAATACCTGCTCCGGGATAAAGGCGGTCGTAGAGGATACCCACATGTTTAATCGAAGCTGCTTAAAGATCGCCTCCTCTGCAGGATTCTCTAACGCCTGCCGGTAATGCTCACGCACACGCTCTGGATCGATCGTCACCCCGAGGCTCGGGTTTGCCTTATACCAGTTCTTTTCATCATGCCAGTCGTCTTCCTCCGTAAGGCCATACACCACAGGAAAAAACGAAGGGTCCACCTTCTGACCGGAAAGAATGTCACGTGCCTTCTGATGGAGCTCATAACAGATCGAATTCTTATCGGTTCCCGCGGTCGTGATGAGGAAGAAGAGCGGCTGCTCTCTCGCATCACCAGAGCCCTGGGTAAGAACATCGTAGAGTTTACGGTTTGGCTGTGCATGCACCTCATCAAGAACGAGGCCAGAAACATTTAGTCCATGCTTCGTACCAACTTCTGCAGAGAGGACCTGGTAGAATCCTGCATTTTGATAGTTTACGATTCGCTTTGTCGCTGCCATGATCTTTGACCGCTTCATAAGCGCCGGCGACATACTGACCATCTGATGCGCAACATCAAAAACAATCGATGCCTGCTGACGATCCGCTGCCGCGCCATACACTTCGGCCGATGGCTCGTGATCTGCATAGAGAAGATAGAGCGCGACCGCTGCCGCAAGCTCAGACTTACCATTCTTCTTTCCGATCTCGATGTAGGCTGTACGAAACTGCCGGCAGCCGTCTTCCTTCACCACCCCAAAGAGGTTACAAATGATCTCCCGCTGCCATGGGAGAAGGATGAATCGCTTTCCGGCCCATTTACCTTTCGTGTGTCTTAGCTGCTCAATAAAGCGCACGGCACGCTCAGCTTTTTCAGGATCATAGTGCGAGGTTGGCAGCATAAATCTTGTTGGCTTAAACTCCTCCATCAATTACCTTCCCCCATCGATCACCGTCACCAAGTAGCTTATCCATCTCATCCATCGATCCGTTTGCAGGATCGTCTGCAATAAGACGAGACCGTGATGCCGGCGTCAAACCAAACTGCTCTGCAAACCGTCCCATCTGTTTTAAATACTGTTGTGCGATCGATACCTGCGGTACCTGCTGCCAGTATCCAGATGGTGTACGCACAAGCGATCCATTCTTTGTGATGAACTCCTCGTTCTCCTTCCACCTTGAATACGACTGGCAATAACCTGCAAAGGCCGCCATATCGACTTCGGTGAGAATGCCTAAGCGCTCCATTTTGGAAGCAAGGCGCTTCCACTCCTTCTTCGCATCCGGATCAAGCCACTTCGGGCACAGCGGCGCCTTCTTTATAGGCTTCGGTTCCTTCTTGTTTAATGGTCTCTTACCAGGATTTCCTTCGAGGACCTTTAGTTCTGTCGGGACCGGCTTTCTTCCTCGTACGGCCATGAGGCCCTCCTTTCTCGTAACAAAAAAGACAGCTCCTCGCTGCCTTTAAACTTATATGTGAACGGGAATTCCTTCCCGGGATTTTCATACTACTATGGTATCAAAGCCATGGGCCTTATGTGTCCATGATATTACTTCATGAGGCGCCGGTTCAGTTCCCGAATTCTTCTTGACTCCTCATCCTCGATGGAGAATCGATTCTCGCCTGTCTTCATGCCAGCTGCCCAGATGGCGATCGCCTGCTCCTCATCGATCTCCTTAAAAATAAGTGTCCATCTTCCGTCCTCGCCGCGTGCGTATAAATCAACCTTCTTCATTTTGCTTCCTCCTTCATAGGTTCTTTTTCTTTTGTGACTGTAGTATCGCTCTACCGGAAGGATGTAGCAATACACTTACTATACAAGATACAGTGGTGCTAATTGTGTAGTTTACAGTTTCATCTGCATCTAGTGCTCACCTGTCAATTAGAAAAGCGCCGGGGATCTTCTCCCTGACGCTTCATGGTGTTTGTTCCTCTTAGATGTATTCCACCGCAATGTCCTCTCGGATGTTGAAATCCCGGATGTCAAGGTGCCGGCTTCTCACGTAGTCGCATAACCAATCGTCTGCCTCGTTGAAGTCTTCGAAGAATTTGAAATCCACCCATCCTTCAAGTCCCCGGTAGGCTCTCACCATGTAGAATTTATGTTCCTTCCGCTGCAGTTCCTTTTTCTCGGTATTCTTTCTCATGCTCTTTCCTCCTTGGCCGTATGGCTTTTCCTTTTGTTGTGTACATATTCGCTCTACCAGAGCTCTATATCCAGTTCATTCGAGCCCATATATGTACCAAAGATTCGGAGGACGCTTCGTGTACTTCTATTAATCTATGGCATCAAAAAAGCCATCCGTTTCCGGGTGGCTATTGATACGCTAATCTCTATTTTTCTTAAGGTACCCACTAGAAAGAAGATGGTCCAGCTCTTCGTCTTCTAGAACACTAAACGGATTTTCACGTCTGTCATCTTCCGTTCCGCTAAACGTCGGATTATACGTTCTAGGGTCAAACCCGAGCTTGTCGCAAATGGCTTTAATGCGCTCGTCCATATAAATACCTCATTCAACTCTTTGCTTAAATGAATAGTAGGTCTCATCAAATCATTTTGTCAAGGTGGTTCCTACGAGAAAAAGCCCTTTCGGGCTTCCCTCTTAGTTATAATCTTTCATGCAGATCATGATGGCAAGTTTCGTAGCTTCATCTTCCGGCTCAGTGGCCCAGGTGCCTTCGTTGTATTCAGCGGTGCATTCACCGTTTATCTTGATCTGGAGCTTCATGATCCGGCCTCCGTCAAGCCCGCGGGTTTTTGATGACCTCTTATTGTGTCTCACAATGTAATGGCAAATGCTCTGCTTTTCTCCTGTAACCGGGATTCCAATAACTCCTTTACTCCACATTTTTCTTTCCTCCTTCATGGGTTCTTTTTCTTTTGTGACTGTAGTATCGCTCTACACGGAGGATGTAGCAATACGATCAGTACACAAGATGTACGGCGTTTTCTTGTGTACATCTACCGCACACGGATGGCTTCACAAGTGACGTCTGAGGGCCCCCGTACCGTAGGTACAAAGGCCCTCAGACGTCCGTTTCTTTTCTCTTAGGCTCTTTCGACATCCATGATCCATCCGGCTTCCGGGTGTGCCTCGCCGGTTGCCTTCTCGATGATCATGGACTCTTCATCGATGTAGCAGAGGGCCTTTCCAACCTTGATGAATCGAACCTCTTCGTATCCCGGTATGCTCGTGCGGTAAACCTTCGCGTTCCGGCTTTCACCGTTGTAGCTCTTGCCATCCCAGCCGTTAAATGTGAATCTGACCGATTCCTTCGTCTTCGTGAAGGATTCTTCGAATTCCTTTCTTGTAATGCTTGTGTTGTAGTTTCCAAGGATAAAATGGTTTCTGATGAAGTATGGGTGCATGGTGTTTCCTCCGTTTGTTCTTTCCTTTTGTTACTGTATTAATCACTCTACGGGACATACATAGCAACCAATATGTGTTTCATATATGTAAAAAAAAACCGACGGAGATGTTGTGTGGATTTGACTCTGCATGGGAGGCTCACAAGACACACAAAAAAAAGGAGCCGTTCCATCACGACTTCGAAACATGCCCCTAACGAGGAACACGCCCTTTCGGGCGCTCCTCCGGTCTTTATTTGTATTCCTTCAAAAGGATAGAAAATGCAAGCGCGGTTTCCTCATCAACCGGCTCAATGTCCGGTCCCCGGTCATAGTTGTAGGCGATCTCGCCGTTTCTCTTCAGCATGAGTTTTGAAATCCTGCCGCCGTCAATGCCGTAGTCCCCGCTCGGCTCTTCGTAGTGCTTCACCCAGTAATGGAAAATGCTGTCTCCCACCTTAATGCTTCCTTCTGTCCACATGGCCCTGCCCTCCTTAGTTCAGCTTGAAAAGGTATCCATGTGCCTTTTCATACTCGTCGCTCATAAAGGCTTTGTGCTGGCTGTTGATCTCGATGAGTCCTGACAAGGTGCATCCGGCTTTCTGGAAAAGCCATGCAGTTTCAACTGCGCTGCTCCAGGTGGAGGAGAATGTGAAGGCTTCAATGCCGCATTCCTTCATGCAGGCTACCAGGTCTTCGACTGTGTCATCGCGGATGGTGTCGTTCAGGTCGAGGTACTCGTTGCCGCAGTCCTTGGCGGTTTCATAAGCGCTCCAGATGCGCTTCTCTGTGTTGCTTAAGCCATCAAGCTTTGCGGTTGCCTGCTTGTAAATGGCTCTTGCTGCATCCTGCTCAGCCTCGCTGGTAGCTGCGGCGTAAGCCTTCTTTGCTTCCTGGATTCCTCTGTAAGCTTCTTCAAAAATGTTCATCATGGTGTGTGCCTCCTTGTTTTCTTTTGGTAGTACATATATCACTCTGAAAGCACATAATAGCAAGCGAAGTAAGGACGATATCTGTACCAAAGATCGGGTACCATGTGGTGGAGAAAATTGTGTATATTACAGCTTTTTCACTCGGTCTACACCGTAGATTACATTGAGTCCGGAGCCATTATCCCAGTCCACCAGGAGGGAGCCAGTATCATCTACACCGATGACCGTTCCCAGTGTGCCGATGGGCGGTGCCTGAGCATCGTCCATCTTTACAAGCTCCACTCTGGTTCCGATGGGATAGCGGAGGCGCAGGCGTTCAACCTGCGCTCTGTTAGCGAGCTTCATTTCTCTCCTTCTTCATCCCGTTCTTGAACGCGGCGGAACCCGAAAGGTTCTTCATGAGGATCTTACGGATCTTCTTTGTGTCATCTCCGATCATGCCGAGCCGAAGAAGGAAGCAGCGGAATTCGTACTTCTCATTTGTGATCGGCTTCTCCTTTGCAGAAATCCGTTTCCGGTCGATCGCCATCTCACCGATGGCCCGCACGAAGGCCATGTAAGCTTCGGTCTCATCCGCGGTTCCGAGCCGGAACCAAGGGAAGATCACCTGCTCGTCCGTCACCTTAAGCGGAAGCTCGTCTACCTGGAAGGCGCGCTTCATGAGCGTGCCCTTTCCTGAAATAAGGTCCTTCAGGTTTTGAATGGCGGCCTCGCTAAAGCGAGCTCTTGGAAGGCTGATGCATAAGGTATGTTCTTCCGAATCCGCCGGTCCCGAAATGGCAGTTTCTTCAAGATGCTCGCCGGTTTCTTCTGGGCGGGATGCCGGCTCCGGAAGGTTAAGCTCATCGGCATGAAAGCCTGCTTCCTGAAGATTCGCGATCAGGGTTCTCGTTTCTTCGAGCAGCTCCTCTCCCACGTCTTCAAAGGAAAGGGCGCCGTCCTTTGAAACCGTATAGCTTCCAACTTTAAAAGCGCAGCTCGGAACACCGAGGTACTTTGCACCAACTCCGAGATGCTCGCTTATAACCTTTACTAAAGCCTTCCGCTCCGGGCCTGTTACGTTAAAATGATATGTCATGGAAATGTCCTCCTCTTCTTTTGTATGGACATATTCGCTCTACAGCACATTTATATCCACTAAATTCTTCGGTGTAATACCACCAAAGATGACTGGAATACGCTGTACACTTTACGGTTCCTGCACGAGCCTTGCGGCCTCCTCGAAGGTAAGCTTCTGGCCGTCCCGGATAAGATAGACATCGTCTGCCTTTCCTTCCTTAAGCTCGATATAGCGCTTCACGATGACATCCACAAACTTTGGATCAAGTTCTACGCCGCGGCACACACGATCGGTCTCTTCACAGGCGACGAGCGTTGAGCCAGATCCTAAAAATGGATCAAGCACGATCCCGTTTGTCATCGATGAGTTCCGGATCGGGTACGCCATCAGCTGCACCGGCTTCATGGTCGGATGGTCCTTCGACGCCTTCGGACGATCATATTCCCAAATGGTCGTCTGCTTCCGATCGGAGTACCACTCATGCTTTCCGTTTGCCTTCCACCCGAAAAGGCATGGCTCATGCTGCCACTGGTACGGGCTCCGTCCAAGAACGAGGGCGTTCTTCTTCCAGATGCAGCATCCGGATAAATAGAAGCCGGCATCTTTAAATGCCTTACGGAAGTTAAGGCCCTCGGTATCCGCATGGAAAACATAGATGGAACCATCATCCGCAAGGTTCTCATGCATACGGGTATAAGCCGCAAGCAGGAACTTATAGAAATCCTGATCGGCCATGTTGTCATTCATGATCTTCCCGGCGGTCTCTTCGACGTCTACATTGTATGGAGGGTCCGTCACAATCACATTTGCCTTGACGCCTTCCATCAAAACTTTGTAGGTCTCCTCTCCGGTCGAGTCTCCGCAGATCACCCTGTGTCTTCCAAGATGCCAAAGGTCTCCAAGTTTTGAAATGGTCGGCTTTTTAAGTTCCGACTCCACATCAAACTCATCCTCGCTCACTTCCCTCGAAGCAACCTTATTAAAGAGCTGCTCCATCTCTGGCGGCTCAAATCCGGTCATCATCGGGCTAAGGCCGCTTGCTTCAATATCCTTTAAGAGCTCTGCAAGAAGCGCCTCATCCCATGCGCCCGTGATCTTATTGAGCGCGATGTTTAATGCCTTCTCTCTTGCCTTATCGATATCCACAACCGTACACGGTACTTCCGTATAGCCAAGTTCCATCGCGACCGTTAAGCGCTGGTGGCCACCGATGATCGTCATATCTTTATTGACGACGAGCGCATCTGCAAAGCCAAACTCCTCGATACTCTTTTTGATCTTCTCATACTCGCTATCCCCGGGCTTCAGTTTCTTTCTCGGGTTATAGGCTGCTGGCTTCAGATCCTGTACGGGAATCACTCGTAACTCTGGTGTCTTCATTTTTTAAATCCTCCTTCATCTTCTTTAGCTCTTTTCGCTCTTTTCGCTTTTTCCGTTTATCAAAGGCCCATCTACACTTTTCAGAGCAGAAGGTCCGGCGCCGCCCAGGCGATGCACGCGTATCCGCAATCGGTGCACCGCATTCTGGGCAGAACTTTTTCGAGCATGCTTTTAAAAATTCTTCGATGCCTTCCTGCATGTTTCCTCCATGAAATCTTTGAAATTCCGTATTTTTTGTCCACGAAATGAAATGAAACATTGTTTCAAAAGTGATCTCTGTATCCGGAAATTAATTCTTTTTCATCATCCACCATGGAAATCCTGCTCCCCATTTCGCGGACATAAAAAAGCCGTAGAACACGCGGGTTTCTGCGCACTTCTACGGTTTTATGGGTTATCATTTTGCAACCTAGGTATTTCGTGGACACCCCGGGCCTCGAATTTCGCGATTTTTTACGGAAAAGGGGGCACCGGTCTACGCAGATAAGCGTATAGGGATTAGGACCCGCCCCGGTTCCCGGGCTTTTTCCTATTTCGACCTGTCCACGAAATGGGGGGTCTATCGTTTTTTTCGCAAAATAATTCATTTTCAGTTAATAGTGGTACGTCGGTCTCGAGTCCTCTCGGCCAGTCTTCACATCATGGTGACGCTTACATAAAGGGCGCCAGTTGCTCCGGTCCCAGAAGAGCTTTGGATCACCGCGGTGTGGCACGATATGGTCTACGACCGTCGCTCGAACGTAGCGTCCTTCTTTAAGACACTCTACGCAGAGCGGATTCGCCTCGAGAAATGCTTTCGATGCCTTCTGCCACTGCCTGCCGTATCCACGCCTTGCTGCAGACCTTGACTCCTCCGGATGCATCACCTTATGCACCGCACAGTACTTCTCACCTGCTGGTACGAGCTCTGGGCATCCTGGATGCTTACAAGGGATCATTGATTTTACTGGCATGGTGTGCACCGCTTTCTTGTAAGCCGGAGAAATCCCTTCCGGGCGCCTTCCTCGTTTCCGCTTAAATACTGTCCCTTTAAAGTCCGGTACTGTTGCCTTGTAAACGTATGCTTATGGTTCTTTAATAAACGCATGAAATCGTCCTGCTCTTTCATATGACCTCCTAAAAAATAAGCACCAGAGGGGTTTGTCCTCTGGTGCTCTACTCTCATGCTCCCATCGTAGCAGCTCTTCACATCTAATGTGTCCACGAAATTATTCCTTCCCGAAGAGAAGCACCGTCAGGTGATGAAGCGCTTTTCCCTTCTTGTTGTAGGCACTCGACCGCTCGATATGGAAGTGCTCACAGATCTCGTACACGGCGCCTTCCGCATCCGGATCGTAGAAGGTCTCAAGCACATAGCGTTCATCATCACTAAGCTGCTGCCATGCTGGTACAAACCAGTTCATGTATTCCACCGCCTGGCGATACCGCTCCTTCAGGATATCGATCTCCTCGATCCCATTCACGATCCGATCTTCGCCGGCTTTCGGATTATGCATGTGCGGCATGCCATCCATGTTCGGGGAGGCGAGTCCCTCCATCTTTGACTGCTCCTGCTTGATTCTCGTATCGGTGCTCTCGATGATAAACTGCATGCTCCCATAGTCCTTCAGCGCTTCAATCGCAGCGTTTGTCTTATCTAAATATTTCCACAGGATACTCATACTCCTGCCTCCTTCCGTAATTTCTTGATTAAATACTCTCCGTCCACATCGGTTAAAACCTCGTACCACGAGGAGCGAAAGAATTTCTCGCACCGGACCATTTCTTCACTCACTTCAAACGTCCTCCGATACCTCCGAAGGGCTGCCTGGTAATCCCACACTGCCCGAAGAATGATGGCGTTTGCGAGGTTCTCGTATGGATCACCGTGTACTTCCTTTTTTCGATTACTCATTCTCTACCCTCTGTAATATTTGCTTTCACTGCAGCAATTAGTTTCTCCTGCGTCAGATCCTTTTCGTCTAAGGCCTTCATCACTTCTTCATCCACCGTACCTTTCGTGATGATGTGATGGATGCTCACGACCTCTTTCTGTCCCTGGCGATCAAGACGATGATTCGTCTGCTGGTACATCTCTAAGGACCAGATCATCGAATACCAGATGAGGATGTGGCCACCTTCCTGAAGGTTTAATCCGTGACCTGCCGAAGCCGGAGAAATGAGACCGACTTCGATGTCTCCCTTATTCCAGTCCTCGATATCCTTTGAGGTCTTAAGATCCCTTGGGTGATACCCATCATCCGTTAGCCGCTTCATGATTCTTTCATGATCATGCTTAAACCAATACGCGACGAGGACCGGCTTCCCATTTGCCTGCTCTACGAGGTCGGATAACATGTCGAGCTTCTTCTCATGGATATTCATGATCTTTCCGTCATCGGAATAGATTGCTCCACTCGCAAGCTGCAGTAACTTCCCGGACAGGACCGCTGCATTCGAAGCCGTAATCTCCTCACCCTTCACCGTGGTGACGAGCTCTTCCCTAAGCTTTTCGTACACACTTTTCTCCACCTTATCCATCGTGACCTCATGCTTTACCATCACAGCCTCTGGCATGTGGAGGTAATCTTTCGCCTTCATCGAGATCGTAATATCCGAAATCCGGTCGTAGATTTCTTCCTCGGCGCCAGGCCGTAAGCTGTAGCTATAGACGATCCCGGTATATGGATTCATGCGATCCGGGGTAAAGTACGTCGCTCGGTAGTTTCCGATGAATCGTCCGAGACGCTTTCCACCATCCACCGCAGCGACCTCCGCCCAGAGGTCCATAAGACCATTAGATGCAGGGGTTCCGGTAAGGCCGACGATCCGCTTAATATATGGTCTCACTCTTCGAAGTGCTTTAAACCGGAGACTCTTCGCATTCTTAAACGAGGAAAGCTCATCTAAGATCACCATATCGAAAGGCCATTTCTTACGGTGCGATTCTAAGTAATCCACAAGCCACTTTAGGTTTTCCCGATTGATGGTGTAGATATCTGCATTTCTCTGAAGGGCCGCTTCCCGCTCTTTACTTGTTCCGATCAGCACCGATACCCGAAGGCCGGAGACTTCTTCCCACTTTCGTACCTCGGCTGGCCAGGTGTCTCTTGCGACTCGGAGGGGAGCTACGACAAGCACTTTCGTGATTGAAAACTCCCGGTACATGAGTTCCTTGATGGCCATCAAACAGATGCTTGTTTTCCCGAGTCCCATGTCGAGAAATAAGAGTGCGATCAAATGCGTTTTAATGAACTCGATCGCATACGCTTGATAGCTATGGGGCGTATATTTCATTCCATCTCCTCCTGTATCTTTCTAAGCTTTCGCTTCGTTTCCTTTAGCTCTTCCTCTGTCTCATCGATTTGACTTTCTAGGTCCTTCACATATTCCTGCAAGGATTCGATCTCCTCGTCATATTCCTCCTGCATCCGGAGGACGCCGGATAAGACCTCTTCGCCCATGTAGATACCTATGAGCTCTAAGAGGTCCTCCTCCCGGATGATCGTATGGAGGCTTCCATCCTTTAGTCTCATGACGTGCCCTCTCATTCTGCCCTCCTTATCTCCGCTAAGATTTCTTCGATTTTCTCTGGATCATCAAGGACAAAAACCGGAAAGCCTAAGGCCTTAAGCCTTTGATGCTGCCGTACCTGAAGCGGCCGTGGCTTCTTCTTCGGTGCCTTCACTTCGATGAATCCCATCCTTCCGCCTGGAAGAAGGGCGATCCGGTCTGGCATCCCATTTGTCCCAGGGGACACGAACTTAGGACACATACCGCCTACTTTCTTTACTGCCTGAACGAGCGCTTGCTCGACATCTTTCTCTCGCATATTCCCTCTCTTTTCCATCACGCATTTATAGCGGGTGTGAAGGTCATGAAACTCTCCCCATAAACTCTCTTATAGCTATTTTTTAAGGCCAATTTTCCCCTATAGGAAAGTTATAGAAATGACATTCATGACCTTCACACCTTGGCTATAAGTGCAGATCGTGTAAGCCGTTCCTGTATGGATTACTCCATGAAATCGTTCTTCAGCTTAATCCCTCTTACAAAAACACCGTGCCGATTTCGATGACGGACAAACCCTGCCTGCGTGAGAACAGCATAGAACTCGCCCGTACTTCTCGTAAACTCACCCATCCTGTTGCAGTAGTTCCGATATTCCTGGTAGAGCTCCCCGGACTTCTCTTCGATGGATGGGTCATCGAGATGCACTTCACAGCAATCCATCAAAAACTGCTGGAACCAGTTATTCTGATCCCGATACTCAGAAATTGCCTGCTTCACACATGGCGGCTCTTCGATTTTATAGTTCTTCTCGATCACCTTCTTTGCGCCTTCGATGATCCACGTAAGGACTGCCGGCGCCGCCTTCTCATAAAGGACCGCAGCGAAGTTCTTCGTATCATCCCGCTTTTCGAACACTGCCTTAAACGGGATCACGATAAGTCGTCTCCAGGTACCTTCGTCCGTAGCGCCTACGCGCGGCAGGTGGTTGGTGTAGAGAATCACGGTATGTGATGGAGTGAAGAAAAATGGTGCCTTATACTTCTTTTCGGCAAAGATGTCATCCGTACTACAAAGCTGCTTTACCACGGAGGTATTAAGCCTCGTGCCTTCCTCAAGCTCTGCTGCGATGATGATTCTTTTACCGAATGTTTCTGCGAGCTCCGGCTTCACATTTCGCTTACAGCCTACGGTCAGGGTGTCCGCCGATAATCTGCCTGCATACGATCCAAGCACACGACTTACCGTGTTCCAGAACGTACTCTTTCCATTCCGTCCGCCACCATAGGCAATGATCAGCGCTTCCTGATACACCTTTCCGATCGCGGCAAGGCCGACCACCTGCTGCACATAATCGATAAGCTCCTGATCCCCAAGGAAGGTCTTCTCTAAGGTTTCTCTCCAAAGCTCCGCGCCCTCATCTCCTGGATCAACATCCGTCACCTTCGTAATGTGATCCTCTGCTGCATGCTCCCGACGTCCCGCGATACCCTCTCGAAGATCGTAGGTGGCACTCGGAGTGTTTAAGAGAAACTCATTCGAGTCGAGTGCGCTTAAGTCAATCGTGACGAATGGCTTACAGGTATCCATGGCAGCCTTGATATACTTCCAGTTCCGGCGCTGCATGACAAACGCTTCGTAGTTCTTGGCAGAGAGGTAGTCCATATAGAGGCTCATCTGATCCTCTGAGACATCGCTCTCCTCTGCGCCCTTCGCCTTCTTCTTAGCTGCTTCCTTGCAGTCATCCGGATTCGTGCCTGCGTTTAGGAGTGCGTTCATCGTCTTAAACGAAAGGCGCTTTGCATCCGCAAGCTGCAGATCCGTAAACTCTACGGTTGCACCGAGGGCAGCTTCCTTCGACTCCCGCCAGCAGATACCGTCAAATCTCAGGTAGTCTGTGGCAGGATTAAACCGAAGCTCATCGCTATACTCCTTTGCCAGCGCTTTTGCCTGGCCGACATCCGAGTAATCCTCCGGCATTAGTGATCCAGCAGGGCCCTTTGGCATGGCGCCGTTATAGTTTTCTGGCGGAATGTACCCAGGCTGTGCAGCGACCTCTTTTGCAAACTTCGCTGCGCTATGCCAGATCGTATCGAGCTCTTCATCCGGAAGTGGCGGATCACACTTATTGGCTTCCTCGAGAAAGATATCTCTCGCTTCATCGTTATAGCCGAAGCGCTTCACTACCCTGCCGGCAAAGCGGCTCATGGTAGAGTTCCGGCTACCCTGGCGGATGATGCGCGTAACCGATAAGCGCTTCTTTTCGATGAATACATCAATCGGTGTGAAGCCATCATGCCAAAGGGCCTCTTTATTCTCGGTTCCATAAATGAAGCGGCCGGCGTCGAGTGCGTTTTTATCGAAGAACGGGTACTCCTCCTGGATCTGCTCCTTCATCTCCTTATAGCGATCAGCGTTATCGATCGGCGCGATCATGAAGTAGACATGGAACTTTGGGCGCGCTGCCTTTCCATCCTTTGGGATCATATGGTGACGACTAAAGGTCACCGCATACGGCACATCTTCGAACTCTTCCGCGAGTGCCTCCGGGGTGATCCAATCCTCCGGATCATCCAAATCATCGTTATCGCAGTCCATCACGATGGTGTCTGACGAAATGAAGTTCTTAATGCTACGCCGGTTACCGACGTACTCGGCACATACGTGATCTTTCTTCACGGCTTCAAGAAGATCGTCCTTTGAGTTCACGATCACCTTGTTTGGATACAGGGTGTTCTTCGCATCCCCGGTCACATTAGAAACATAGAGTGTCATTCCTCATCCTCCTTCTCGCATCCCTCGTACCAGTCACAGTTTTCCACCGTGTCCGCTGCCTTATCCATGAGCGTTCTAAAAGTAAACACGAGCGCGCAGATAAAGTTCGTGAGTGCATCATCGCCAGACATCACGATGTCGACACCATTGATGCGGCCCTTCGCATCCTTTGTAGGCTGTGCGTAAAAGTCCGATGCGTACTCGTTTCCGATATGGATATATGTGCGACCTCCCTCCTTACGCTCACCGCCTAAGAAGCCAGTGGTTCCAACCTCCACGTTCATTGCGGAGCACTCCCCGAAAATCTTCTTTGCCTCTACGTCCACAACCACACCATTGATTCTTACTTTCTTATCCATACTTCCTCCTTGAGAAGTTTCTTCTCCTCTGAAAAATGCTTCACCGTTAAGTTTCTCTTTCTTGCTAAGTCGAGCTCCTCCTGCATCCCGCTCGTGATGTTTTCCCCAAACACCCAGAGCTCCTTGCAGTGCTTAAGGATCACAAGATCCATATGCATCGCTAGCTCTCGCTCCGTCCGCTCATTCATAAACTGCGGATACATGAGATGCGGGGTAAGCGGAATGTACCCTTCATCCACCGCAAACCGGCTGTAGGCTCTCGCCCGCTCTAAATTCTTCTCTTTGTCCCCTGAAAATGGTGAGCAGATATAGACGAGCGGTCGAAAGCCGAAGGTCGATGCATGCCGGATCGCTTCCGATGCGGTCGGGTCATAATAGCCTTCGATGTTTCGATTCTTTTTCTCCTCCATGCGTTTTCTCCTTTCTCGAAAGGCTTTCCTGCCCTTCTACATAGAAGCCGACACAATTCAGGTGTTTTTGTTTCGAGAATTGAAAATTTTTTGATTTTTTATGCGTGACTCGTTTTGCTAAATTTTCCGACAGGTACACGTTCGGACCTTTTTCGATTGCATTTAATAGGAAGCTAAAAATTTTTTTTGATTTTTTAAACAAAAACAGCCGATTTGTGTCGGCTACTTAGTGAAGGCGATAAACGATCATGAGAAAGAGGTAACGAAATGAAAAACACGAGAAGCCCGTAGAACAGAGAGACTGAGCATGACTATTAAGAAAGGAGAACAAATGAGTAAAACAGAAAATGCTATCCTCGCGGATAGTTTAAGAAAGATTGCTACTGCCCTTACAGCGATCGCAGATGTTTTAGATGCGCCGGCTAAGGGAAGTGCGAAGAAAGGAAAGAAGGTAGAGGCGCTAGAGGATACAGCACCTACCGAGGAAGCATCCGCTCCGCTTCCGGACACTAAGGAAGTCCCGGAGGAAGCCGCCATAGAGGAGGCGCAGGCTGCAGTTCCTACCTATACAAAGGAAGAGGTCCGGAAGATTCTCGCTGCGAAGGCTGGTGAGAACTTAGGCCCAGCGGTAAAGGCGATCATCAAGAAGCATGGTGCTGACAACTTAACCGGGCTCGACCCGAAGGAATATGCTGCGGTCGTTAAGGAAGTGGAGGCACTCCATGCCTAACGTACATGCTTTCCTCTCCGCATCGAGTGCGGCTCGCTGGACCAACTGTCCACCCTCCGCGAAGCTCTGTGCTACGATGCCGGATAGCTCAAGCCCCTACGCGCAGCAGGGAACCGATGCACATAGTCTCTGTGAGCATCTTCTTTTAAAGGCGCTGCACCGTCCGACGAAAGATCCTACCGAGGACCTTCAGTTCTATGACGATGAGATGCAGTCCGCTGCAGAGGGATACCGGGATTTCTGCTTAGAGCAGATCGAAGACGCGAAAGATGGAGATGAGGCACCCTTCGTTTCTGTCGAGCAGCGGCTTAATTTCTCCCGGTGGGTCCCGGATGGCTTTGGCACCGGTGACTGTGTGATCGTAGGTTCCTGCCTTCACATCGTCGATTTTAAATACGGCGTCGGCGTCCTCGTAAGTGCAGAGAAGAATCCGCAGCTCATGTGTTATGCGCTCGGTGCGTATGACGCCTTCGAAGCCCTGTATCCGATCGAGCGCGTGAAGCTTAGCATCTACCAGCCGCGGCGTGAACATGTCGACACCTATGAGATGCCGATAAGTGAACTCCTCTCCTGGGCGGAAAACATCCTCGCGCCTGCTGCCGTACTTGCGAAAGAAGGCCGCGGAGAATTTAAGGCAGGAAGCCACTGCCAGTTCTGTAAGGTGAAGGCCAACTGCCGTGAACGGGCCCGCTACAATATGGAGCTCGCGAAATACGACTTCATGAATCCAGATCTTCTGAGCACGGAAGACATCGCGGAAATCCTCCCGCAGATTGATTCCCTGGTATCCTGGGCATCCGACGTGAAAGACTTCGCGCTCGAGCATGCGTTAAGTGGTACACACTACGCGGGCTTTAAGCTCGTAGAGGGCCGGAGCACTCGGAAGTACACAGATGATCAGGCCGTGATCGAAGCGGTTGAGAAGGCCGGCTTTGATCCATACGAAAAGAAGCTTAAAGGCGTCACCGCGATGACCTCCGAGCTTGGTAAGAAGAAGTTTAATGAACTCTTAGGTGGTCTTATTTGTAAGCCACCTGGAAAACCCGTCCTCGTTCCTGAAAGCGATAAACGTAAAGAACTTACGACGAATGATTTTATGACAGCCGATGAAGGCTAAAGAAAAGGAGAATATCTATGAGTACAAAAGTAATTACTGGAAAGAACACCCGCTTCAGCTACCTCCATGTAACGGAGCCAAAGGCAATCAATGACAGCACCCCGAAGTATTCCGTTTCACTGATCGTTCCAAAGTCCGACAAGGTGACGGTCGAGAAGCTTAAGAAGGCGATCGATGAGGCGTACATGGAGGGCGAGTCAAAGCTTCGCGGCAATGCAAAGTCCGTGCCTCCTCTTAAGGCCATCAAGACCCCGCTTCGCGATGGCGATCTCGAGCGCCCGGATGATCCAGTCTACCAGAATGCCTACTTCCTGAACGCAAACAGCACAACGAAGCCTGGCGTGGTAGACGGAAACAACCAGCCGATCCTCGATGCCTCTGAGCTTTACTCCGGAATCTATGGCAGAGCATCCATCTCGTTCTACGCATTCAACACGAACGGCAACCGCGGTATCGCCTGTGGCCTTAACGCCCTCCAGAAGCTTCGTGACGGCGATCCTCTTGGCGCTCACATCGATGCGGAGACGGAGTTCGCTGGCCTCGATGATTCTGACGACGACTTCCTCGCGTAATCATACCTTTCCTTCCATCAGGGCGGCAGGAGGAAACTCCTGCTGTCCTACATTTTTAAGGAGCATTTATGGAACAAATCAAAACGTTATCGATCGACCTTGAGACGAGAAGCGCCTGCGATCTTAAGAAAACGGGTGCCTACCGCTATAGTGAAGACGAAAGCTTCCGCATTCTCCTCTTCGGTGTCAGCATCAATGGTGCGTCGCCGGTCGTCTATGATCTTTCATCCGGTGAGCATCTTCCGGACGATCTCCTGCATGCCCTGGTAGACGATAAGGTCATCAAGTGGGCATTCAATGCGTCCTTCGAGCGAGTTTGTATCTCGAGGTGGCTTAAGAAAAACTATCCGGAGATTTTCCGAGGGTATGGAGATAAGGATACGGTCCTTCACGATTACCTGAATCCGGCATCCTGGCGCTGCTCTCTCGTACTCTCTGCCTATAATGGTCTCCCGCTTTCCCTCGAGATGGCGGGTGCTGTACTTGGCTTTGATAAGCAGAAGTTAAAAGAGGGACACGACCTTATCCGGTACTTCTGTAAGCCAGATAAAGATGGATACTTTCATACGCCGGAGGATGATCCAGCTAAATGGGCGCTCTTTAAATCGTATAACCTTCGAGATGTAGAAGTAGAACTCAAGATTCATGAGCGCCTTAAAAACTACAGTGTCCAAGATTCCGTCTGGGAGGAATACGCCGTAGATCAGGCCATCAATGATCGCGGCATCATGATCGATGAGAAGCTCGTAAAGAACGGAATCGCCATTGACAAAATGGCAAAGGATCAGCTCATGATCTCTATGCAGAATCTGACTGGGCTCGATAATCCGAACAGCGGCGTACAGTTGAAAGGCTGGCTCGATGAACAGGGGCATCCCATGGATTCACTCGGTAAAAAGGAAGTGATGGCTGCGATCCCGGATGCGCCAGAAAAGATCGGAGAAGTACTCTCCCTTCGCCTTCAGGCTGCAAAGAGCTCGGTAAAGAAGTACCAGGCGATGGAGGACACCGTCTGTAAGGATGGGCGCTGCCATGGCATGTTCTTCTTTTATGGGGCAAACCGGACTGGGCGCTGGTGCCTTACGGGGGATCACGAAGTCCTGACACGGGATGGATGGGTCCGTCTTGATGAGTGGCAAGGTGGCGCCATCGCTTGCTGGAATGCATCCAGTGAAGCGGCTTCCTTCCAGGTATCGGAAGCACTACAGTTCCCGTACATCGGCCCCATGTACACCTATACCGATGCCCGCATTGACCAGTGCTCCACTCCGGATCACAAGATGCGTGCGAAGAGAAGGTACACGGCGGAATGGTCAGACATGACCGTTGAAGAAATGGCGCTGTGCCGGCCATCCATTCCAATCACGGGATATCACTACCACACCCATTCAAAGAACCAAATCTGGCTACGCGTACTCATCATGACGCAAGCTGACGGATACTATACGGCAGATGGTCAGATCAAGTATCACTTCAAGAAGCTCCGGAAGGTGGAGCGCTGCAAGCACCTCCTCCGGCAGGCTGAGATCAGTTTCCTTTGCAAGCAGCATGGAGATGCCTTTATCATCACCATTCCAACTCGGTCGGTTCCTTTATGGCTTCGAGAATTCCGGTCCAAAACATTCGGCTACTGGCTCTTTGAAGAGAACCCTGACGTCATTTTTGATGAGCTGCCGCATTGGGACGGATACCACGCTGGACCAAACAGCATTCAGTATTCGACCGTCAACAAGCAGAATGCGGATATACTGCAGGGGCTTGCCCACATGTCTGGGCGCTGCGCAGTGCTAAAGAAAAAGCATCACGCGAATCCAAAGTGGCAGGATAACTACATCCTTGACATCTGGATGGAGCCTACAAACGCACACGAAATAAGAGTGAAGCCAGTCATCACGAACTTTTCTGGCACCGTCTACTGTGCATCTACTCCGACCGGATATTTTCTGGTACGGAGAAACGGACGAGTATGGGTTACCGGGAACTCAGGGCGCAATATTCAATTGCAAAATCTACCCCAGAATCATATGCCTGATCTGGAAGAAGCCCGCACCCTTGTGAAACAAGGGAACTACGATCTTCTCTCTACACTCTACGACAATATCCCAAACGTCCTGTCTGAGCTTATCCGTACAGCTTTCATCCCGCGGCCCGGGTACAAGTTTATCGTGAGCGACTACAGCAGTATCGAAGCCAGGGTCCTTGCGTACCTCTCGAATGAAACGCACGTGATGAAATCGTTCCAGGAAGGGAAAGATCTTTACTGTGCGACCGCTTCTGCCATGTTCGGAGTTCCGGTCGTAAAGCACGGCGTGAATGGTGAATTAAGGCAGAAAGGTAAGATCGCGACACTCGCCTGCATTGCAGCCGGCCAGCTCGTGCTTACAGATCACGGCCTTGTTCCTATCGAAAATGTGACTATGGAAATGAAGGTCTGGGACGGAGAAAACTATGTATCCCATGAAGGCGTTATTTATAAAGGTGAGAAGGAGGTTATAACCTACGATGGACTTACAGCAACAAAAGACCATCTCGTGTTCACAGAAGCACGAAGCGATCCCATCCCCTTTGCCATGGCCAAAAGGTGCGGTGAGAAGCTAAGGAAAACCGGAGATGCTAAGATGTGTGAAAATCAAGCGGAACCGTCACTTCCGAGCACACCTCCGGTCTATGACATACGAAATGCCGGCCCGCATCACCGTTTTACCGTATCGGGCGTCCTCGTCCACAACTGCGGATATGGCGGCTCGGTCGGTGCCTTAAAGGCGATGGGGGCTCTCGACATGGGTCTTAAGGAAGAGGAGCTTCAGTCCATCGTCGATCGATGGCGCGATGCAAATCCTCACATTGTCGCCTTCTGGTGGGCGGTCGATCGCGCCGTAAAAGATGTCGTGAAGTACCGGACAACTACCACGGTTGGATGCCTTAAGTTCTACTGGAAGTCTGGAATGCTCATGATCGATCTTCCATCCGGCCGGCGCCTATCTTATGTGAAGCCTGCGATCGGTGAGAACAAATTCGGTGGTGAGTCCGTCACCTACATGGGGATCGATGCGAAGAAGAAATGGTCCCGTCTTGAAAGCTATGGTCCCAAGTTTGTAGAGAATATCACCCAGGCGATTGCTCGTGACGTCTTATGCTATGCGATGCGGAACCTACGCGATCTCTCGATCGTAGGGCATGTCCATGATGAGCTCATCATCGAAGTCCCGGAAAGCACAGACCTTAAAACCGTCTGCGATATCATGGGAAAGACACCACCCTGGGCGCCGGGCCTCCTGCTCCGTGCAGACGGGTACGAATGTGCATTTTATAAGAAGGATTAAGGAAAGCGGCACCGGATCACCAGTGCACATAAAAAGGAGGCCTTTCGCGGTCTCCTTTTACACCAATACTGAATATGAATGATTTACTCTTGATAAATTCTGTACCCAGTGATCGTTGCAGAACTATAGTCTTCATCATCAAGCTGTCTCATCATTTCCTGGCCAACTGGATAACTCTCCTTCCAGTCGAGATACTCTTCATATGCATCTTCTTCTGTTTCAAAGCTCTCTTCTTCTAGCTCAACACTACCATCGCTAAAAAGAACTTCAAGCCTATACATTTTCTTACTCATTTGTCATTCCTCCTACTATTTAAAAAGTATAGCTACTTTTGTATCCTGATCTTTATTCGACTCATCCGGATGAGTTTTATCGTATTCTTTAATCCCTTCGATAAGCTCCTTTTTAGCGTCTTCAATTTCTTCTGGCGTATACTTATTATTAAAGAGCTTATGCACTAGCTTATCGCCATACGGTCTTATTACTGCTCCGACTAAGAAGCTCATTGCAGAAGCCCCTGCCACTATTGGAAGCATTGACTTTCTTCCTTTTATGACCCCACTATTAATTAATTTCTCCACTAATACTTCTGGCCCACCATTTAATTTGGCCATATGCGATAGTATTGCGTAATTCCAATGTATCTTACCCATATCATATCTCCTCCCGATTCCGTCTAATTATGGCTATGGATCTATTCAGTGCTTCAATTTGTGCCGTCTCATCCTTAATCTCAGACTCTAGCTGCGTAATTGTGGTTCGTTTCTTTTGTATATTCTTTTCAAGAGCCACAATGTTATTCTCTAACTTAGTAATTATTGACTGCGGATTTACTTTTGCATTCTCTGCCTCAACATGCTCTATAAAAGCTTTGCTTAGTAATCCTCCAGCAGCCAATGGAAGTCCTAGTAGTGGTAACGGTAAGCCAGCAATCAAACCACTTATCGCAATAGCCGCATACTTAGGCGTATTTTTTAAAAACTGATTCAGTTCCTCTTCTGTGACCGTATTGCCGCCTTTTCTAGATTCCTGCGTTGCCTTTAATTTACCATCCCGAATCCACCTTCGAACAGTTTCTGGATTCGTTTTCAATAGCTCTGCTATTTCCTTTACCGAATATGTCTTCATATCATCCTCTCTTTTAATACTACATTAGCGCATTTTTGTAGCATTATCAATAAATATTTAGTAGCATTAATATAGCCTTAAAAATCGATCTTTCTTATATTGAGAGCATCAGATCAAGTTCTAAAAGCGGCACCGGATCACCAGTGCCGCTTTTTACTAGTTATTGTTATAATTGATGACCGTCTCTCTGATCCGGCGCATGTCAGTGCCGATGGTATTCGAGTTCAGATGAAGCATCTGTCCGATCTCATCATTGGTATAGCCCGCAAGTTTAAGCCGACAAATGTCTGCGAGCTTCGGCGCCTTCTTTGCGAGCATGTCAAGAATCTCATCATACTCGGCCTTGCCGAGCGCGTCCTGGCTCGTCCGATCCTCACCCGTCACCTCATCGAGCTCTTCGATATAGGTCACCTGCTGAGGAGCCATAGCGGTACCATTCATGTATGGACACCGTCCCTCAGCCTGGGCCTTCCTGCAGGACGACTCTCTACACATGATGAGTCCACCACGCTTTCCTGGAACCTGGCACTTTCCAGCGCGTTCATCTCGCTTATCCGCTGCCTTCTCTGATAAAAGCATCGCGTGGTACATCGCCTCTGGTACTGGAACCAGGTATGACTTACGGCTACTTCTTCCAACCAAACGGTTTACAATTAGCTCTCGATCATACTCGCTCGCGGCCGGATCATTTTCGTCATCAACCTCCATCGGGTAAAGAACGTAACCCTCCGGCGCCTGAAACTCCTTCTCTCCTTCCTCATTAGTGATGATGGTGACTGTGATGACTGTGGCCTGCTGGTAGAACTTAACTTCCTTCTTCATTTCTCTCTCGCTTTCAAAAATGAAGCGGAGAGCCCATGACGAACGAATGCAAAACCAGCGAAAAGCAGTGCGCACTAATTCATCCGAACAAGAGCTTTTATGCCCCGCTTCGGTTTGTTAGTGGCTGCCTTTCGCTGGAAGCCAGATACCTATTCAGTTGTCGCCTTCGCAGTCGGCTACGAAAATCCCTTCATGATCACTCGGGAAGTCGAGGCTCTGGCGGGAGCAGTTTTACGTCATGCTCCGGGACATGGTTTATGACAGCAAATCCTCCATAAGAGAACTTCTGTTGTAATCAGTCTATATTTCGTAGTAAGATATATTCAAATATTGAATAAACATGCTTATTTGATATATTTTTTCCAAAGGAGAATATGCGTATGCCAAATTTTGATAGGGCAATTCTGATTCAGAATATTAATAAGCTCATGGATTCCAAGAAGATGACGCAGAAGCAATTAGGTGATGTTCTTCATATGTCTCAGCCTAATGTTTGCAAAGCCCTGAATCCAAAAGAGAAAAAATGCTTTACTCTTGAGCAAGTCGTAAATATTGCCGCATATTTTCATGTCAGTATTGACAGTCTAATAGCAGGAGACGGTGGGCATTCTTCCATCAAATTAACGCCGAGGAGCATTGCTAGATTCATAGTCAATCTAGTAGAACACCAATACGCCAAGGTCGAGCGTGTAGAAGTTGAGGAAGAGATGTTTAAGCCGTTTATTGACCATGAGGGCATTCCAGATTTTCATCACAAAAAGGCAATCAATAATTATGCTGCATTTTATCTCCCCAGCTATACTCAGATTGAGGATTATGACGATGTCCCAGAAGAAGCCATTGGTTCCATCTATAACATGTTTGAAATGGCTGGAAACGATACAGCAATGCGTCCAGTGAATTCATTTCTGAAAGATTATCTTCGTGTTCGAAAACTATATTTAGAGCACAAACTACCAGAGGATACCTATACAGAAATCATTAACAACTTTCTTAACAAACTCTACGACAAATAAATCCTTACATTGATTCCACTGCCTGCAAATAAATCTGCACTTCATTTTTCACCATTTCTCTTCTTACAGCATTTATTGAATCGCATACGCAAGATAAATGCCACCGACCTATCGATCGCTATCACTGTCTACAGAGAGGGGATTTGCCACTTAAACTGGGACACAAATTTTCTGCAAAAAAAAGCCGGACACGAAGGTCCGGTATGAGATACTCTCTACCAAACCTTCGTGCCCGGCCTTGCTCGCTACTCCGCCTATCCCGCGTGTGCGGCTATTTGCTCGGTGCATTTAATTTTTCTATTCATGATGCTGACTGCCATCACAGCTTTACATCGTGGGCATTTTGTAGTGATGATCCCTTTCGTCATTGGATCAAAATCAAACAACCTTTGTCCACATCTGCATCTAACTACAATCTCTTCTGATTCTGCCATATAAGCCTTCCTTTCTGCCTTCCAATGTTCCGCTGAAAAGGTAGACTTTATGACACACTACAATAATCGGAAATGCGACGACTCTTTAAACGACCACTTTTCATATTCGACTCTGCCCTCCCAAAAGGCTCTGTTCTAACCAATAATCAGAAACATACGTTTGCTCTTGTGATTAAAAATATACCCCGGCTTAACCGGGGTGTCAATAGCGTTTTATAAAACATTCGTTCTTTTTTACATTCTGTTTTTACAGTAGCTCGCTGTCTCCAAAAGGATCATCATCGCCTAAGAAGTCATCATCCATATCCTCGTCTTCGTCCTCATCTTCGGCGTCATAGTCTGAAAGGTCAAACGTTCTTTCCTCTGGCTTCTTCCGATATGTATCGTACTCCTCTACATAATCATCATTGTCATCATCATGATGCCTTGCCTCATACGCAAGTCTGGTCATAAATTCAAGTTCCGGAATATCCAATTTGCCGTTATTGTTGAAATCAAAAGGGTTCTTCATAGTGTTCACCTCCATGCAATTATGTTGTAGCATGGCGAGCATACATATTTTTGTACATCAAAGCGTGTATACAATAATCAAAGTTCTTTGATTCCGATTTCCGAGAATACCTCTGTGACCGCATCGAGCTCCTCTTCCTTCGGTATGAATAAAAGCGATAGATTTTTTGCGACCACAATGGCCTGTCGTGGGGGCCTTCTTATGCCGCCCATATTGCTGCATTTGAAAATACCAGTTACGCTACGCTTCTGTATCTAGTGAAAACATACTCATAAATCTGCATCCGGTACTTGCTGATCGCGTGCTCATCATAGGACTCCGGTAATTCTTCCCACAATGTATCCCGGATCAAATTATCTACGACCGCCTTCGTTTCCGGCTTATCCGTCCAGTGGTCTAGCTGTGAAATCTTATCTTTGATCTTCCGTAAAAGATCAACCGCTACTTTCTTAAGCTCCTTAATTTCATCCTTCGAGAGGTCGTCCTTAAACAGTAGATCATAAAGGGACAGCTCCTCATCGCTATCAAACCCCTCTCGTACATAGCGCTGCTCTTCCTTCGTCATCTGATTCGCGAGGTCCATCAAATCCATGAAGGTCTTCTCTATGGTCGCTCTGTTTTGCTCCCTGTTGTATTCGTCAATAATCGTCATGTAGCGATCATAGTAGTTCACGCGATTCGGATTGTTGCTTAGCATTGACGCAAGACGCGCGGATACCAGATCCTGAATATCATGAAGGACGAGGTTCTTCCGCTTTGCACGTACAAATTCCTTTCGGAGCAGGTCAAAGTCGATCTTACTGATATCAAACTGCTTTGATTCTACGAGTCCAGGTTTCTGCTCCTCGACAAATATGTAGTCTCCAAGAATCCCATTGATTTCCACCATGAGATCCGTATTATCCACATGCTTCCGCTTCTTCTGGAGCTCAGCGTAAATGGCCTCAATCGCTTCTTTCTTCTTATTGTCGTCATCACTAAGATCACTCTTGTTGATGAGTTTTGTAAGACGAATGATCTCGGAGGCATACGTAGTGAATTGCTTCTTAGTTTCCTGGCTCTCCGAAACAATGTTTGCAGCATCCTGCAGCAGCGCGAGCTTTGCAAAATCCTTTGCTTCCATCAGTTTGCGAAGTTCAAAATCCCGGCCTTTTAGGAATGCCTCCGCTTCTCTTATGGCATCCACTACTTTCCGAATCAACTCATCCTTATCAAACGTAGGATCGCAGCCGCCTGCCTTATTTGCTGTGTAATCTGCCAGGGCCTTTCGTAATGCTTTGACGATACCGATATAGTCGATGATCAGACCATTGCTCTTCCCTTCCGCCACTCGGTTTGCTCTCGCGATGGTCTGCATGAGCGTATGCGCCTTTAGTGGTTTATCCAGATAAAGACAGGACAGGCATTTCACATCAAAGCCGGTCAGCCACATAGCGCAAACAAAGACCACCCTGAGCGGATTATCCTTATCTTTAAATTCTTTATCGAGCTCGCGCTTTTCCATCTTTGCGCGATGCGGCAGAATATCGAGGCCCCACTTCTTAAAGGTCTGAATTTCATTCTGCTCCTGGCTGATAACGACCGCCATCTCGGTCTGCTCCATCCACGCGATCTTTCTTTGAAGCTCGAGCGATTCCTGCTGCGACGTTATGGATTTCAGTTTTTCCTTTAAGGTAGCGATTTCTGCTTTCCAGTATTTCTGTACGTAGTCGTACATACGAACGCAAGTGACCTTATTCAGGCACACAAACATCGCCTTGCCACTCGTCCATAGATCTGAATAATGACCAACAAAGTCCTTCGCGATCGCTTCGAGTCTTCCAGGCGCTGTTAAGAGGTGTATTTCTTTTTCGAACTCGTGCTCCAGCTTTTCCTGCTGGGACGGATCAAGATCGGCTGCTTCAATCGCATCGAGGATCTTTTGCGTGATGTCTGGGTTCTTAATCTCCTTGATACGCTCACCCCGGTTTTCATAGTAAAGCGGAACCGTAGCACCATCTTCTACTGCACGCTTAAAGTCATAGATCGAAATATAGCCACCGAAGGTACGCTCGGTGATATTGTCGTTTGACAGTAATGGCGTACCCGTAAAACCGATTCTCGAGGCCGTCGGCAGCAGCGCCATCATGTTACTTGCGAACACACCATACTGGCTGCGATGCGCTTCATCCGACATGATGACAATGTCGTGGTCCGGGTAGATCGGCTCTTGATTTGGCTTATTAAATTTCTGAATCAGGGTGAAGATGAAGCTCGGGTTTCCATGAAGCTTCTGCACCAGGTCCTCACCGCTGGTTGCAATGAAGCGACTTGCTTTTGCTTTACCGAGTAAGCCGCAGCTTTCAAAGGTATCCGAAATCTGCGTATTTAATTCATCACGATCTGTAAGCACAACAATCGTCGGAGAACCCGTAAACTTCCTCCGAATCTTCTGTGCGAGAAACAGCATAGAATAGCTCTTGCCTGATCCCTGGGTATGCCAGAACACACCGAGCTTTCCATTTCTAAGCTTTCTCTCTTCGTATGCTTTTACGGCTTCATTCACGCCCAGGTATTGATGATTACGGGCAAGGATTTTTGCTGTATGACCGCCGCTATGGTCGTAAAGGATAAAGTTCTCAAATAGGTCGAGAAAGTTCTCCTTCTTACAAATGCCGCGCAGCATCGTTTCAAGCGCAACACTTCCCTCTTCGTCCTCTTTCAGTCGCTTCCACTCATGGAAGAATTCGAACTTACTCCCCAGTGTACCGACCTTTGCCTCAAGGCCGTTCGAGAGCATAAGGAGCGCATTGAAATAAAAGAGCTGTGGAATGGTATCCTGGTAATCCGTATAATTGTCCGTATACGCATTCTGGACATCCACCGTATTCTTTTTTAATTCCACAAAAAGAAGCGGGATGCCATTCACAAACCCGACAATATCCGTTCTCCGACGATACAGGTCACCATGAATTTTCAGTTCCTTTATCGCGAGAAAATAGTTATTGTCTACATTATGAAAATCTATGATCGAAGCTTTCTTTTCATCGATCTGCCCGTTTGGCTTCTTAACCGTAACCGGGATACCATCACGGATCAAAAAATACTTCTCTTCATTGATCTGGAGGGCCGATGCCGTCGATAGATGGCTTTCCAGTTTCTTCTGTGCTTCATCCATCTGGACCGGCGTGATCCATGGGTTTAATCGCTTTAAGGCTTCCCGGAAATATCGTGTTAACAGTATTTCCTTATAGCTTTTCCGGCCGAAGGTGCCATTTTCGCCCAATACTTCCGTGTTGTATGCAAACTTAACATCCCAGCCAAGTTCATCGTGAAGCAGATTTCCTGCACTCTCTTGCACGAGGATATTCTCGGAATAATCGTAGCTCACAACAGCACCTCCTTCTTATACTTCTATTTCTCCGCTCATGAGCTTTGGCAATAAACGGTCACGGGCCTCTGTAAGTACTACAATTTCTTTCTGTAGCAACTTTGCTTTGTTGATATACGGTGTGATATACAAATCAAATTGTTTTCTTGTTTGCTTATCAGGCAGATTAAATTTGTACTTCTTTAAATCGGCCATTCGTATACCTCTTTGTGCAACACCATGAGCATTTTGATCACAATATGTTTGCATATCATTAGAAAGTAAAATCATGTATAGTAGCTCTTTTGATATTTGCTCATTTGCGCGAATAGTAAATACAGATTCACTGACATTCCAGTTATCAGTAGAAATATCAATCAAGTAGACTCTACCAATTGTTCCGATACCCGAAAAAAGGATATCTCCAATTTGCAAGTCTGAACGCTTATTGATTTTTTCTAGGGCGTCATCATCTACTCGATCACATCTGGAATCAAGATAAATTGTATTTTCACCCATATTCTTTATGGTTACATAGTAATTACTACCATTACCGAGCACAAAGTTTTTTCTAGGATTCAATCCAGTTGTTATCTTGGATATAACATCCTGCAGTTCAACTTTCTTCCATCCTTCCGGCACACCATCAACAATCTCCACATCCTCATACCCAGGGAACCGCAAATCTACAAACCATTCCTTGTACAGGCGCTGTGCCGCTTCTTCCAGAAGTTTAATCTGCTTCTGGTTGTTTTCGATGAGGTCGTCATAAGCCGAAAGAGCTGACGCTATTTTTCTTTGAGTTTCTAACGGCGGCAGGGATATTGAAAAATCCGGAAACTTTGCAATCGGTATCCTGTCAACTGTCGCTCCTACAATGGTATTACTTGCTACTGTTGCTCTCCATTCTTCTGAAAAGAAATAGTAAAACAAGAACTTTCCGATAGCCTTTCTTTCATCTGGTCGTATAAGAGCCATTCTTCTACCCAGGCATCCCCAAAAGCCATCCGGAATCATAGCGTATAAATTCAATGTAGCCTCATAGGAGAAGACTATATCACCAGCTTGGGGCGTAACTCTTTTGGTCCATTTAGGTAGGTCCTGTTCAGCAATATACTTAATATCATCTAAATTCAAATGCCCATCAGGTGTAACATTTGATATCCCTAAAAAAATGGCACCTCTTTCACTTCTGGGCGGAGTGGCATGTGGTCCATCATATAGACCTTCATATATGTCGCCAATTCGTCTTTTCTCCCAACTCATAACCCCATCTCCTTCATGTTCCGTGAGATGGCATCCATCAGATCGTTTGATTCAGCCTGCAGTTCTATAAGTTCCCTATGGATTTCAGTCATGCGCGTTTCAAAATCCACTCCGTCATCTTCCACTGGCGCAACTCCTACATACGCACCAGGTGTTAAAGACCAGCCTTTTTCTTCGATACTGATACCGTCTTTATCATTACCTTTGGCTTCATCGGTCGTATACGCGACCTTGCAAAGTCCGAGAATATCGTGGTATTCACCGTCACCAAACTTCTCGTATAACCAGTTTGCTTCCTTTGCTACTGTCTGTAGATCGGAAAGCTCTGCAATCTTAGACTCGTATTCCGTCTGAACCTTTTTCTTATCTCGCTTTTCGGCGTCGTCAACTGCTTTCTTTGCTTCCGCTCTGAGTGCCGTTTCTTTTTCAGAAAGTTTCTTCACCTGATCCGCAAACGGCTCGTCACAGCTAAGCGCACTACGGTACTCTTCCAATAATGCAGCGTACTTTTCAGTTTCTCCGCGATAGAGCCATACGATCGCATTCAGATTTTTAAGCTGCCAGTCCGACCACTCATTCAGCGTACGGTCAACCACTGTGTAGTAGTTACGAGCATCGATAAAGAGAACCTTATTCTTAATATCCTCTGCTTTTCCCTTATTAAAGAACCAGAGCGAGCAAGGCAATGATTTTGTGTAGAAGAAGTTATTACCCACACTAATCATCACATCAACATGTCCGGTCTTTACAAGGTTCTCACGAATGTCTTTATCCTTCCCCTGGCTGTCGGTAGCAGATGAAGCCATGACGAATCCAGCACGGCCGTTTTCATTCAGATAGCTATAGAAATATGAAATCCAGAGGTAGTTCGCGTTACCAATTTCCTTGTTCTTATTTACAGCCGGAAGTCCAAATGGTAATCTGCCAGCATCTTGAGCGTCTCCTGCTTTTACCTTATCCACATTGAATGGAGGATTCGCCATCACATAGTCGCAGCAACCATTTAAGTTATGTGCATCATAATAAAAGCTATTTGCTTCGTCCCCTGATTTGATGACGCCAGTAAGTCCATGCACGGCCATATTCATCAAACAAAGCTTCGCATTATACTCAACCTTTTCCTGTCCATAGAAGGTCATAGTGCTGTTTGCATTGGCCCCTGCTGCGTTCACAAAATCGCCGGACTGAATAAACATACCACCCGATCCACATGCCGGATCCAGAAGTATGCCGCTTTTAGGCTCAATGATATTTACGATCATTTTTACCAGGGATTTCGGTGTGAAGAAGACGCCATCGTCAGAAGCGATGTTCTTCGCAAATTTATTCAGGAAATACTCGTATATTCTACCCATGATGTCACCACCGACATCATCGATCGCCTTATTATTAAAAATGCGAAGCAGCTCACCGAGAAGCTCATCAGAAAACGAGGTGTAGTCTTTCGGCAGAACACCCACAAGCTGTTCACTCTGAATCTCTACCAATTCCATCGCATTATTTACAGCTTCACCAAGGCTATTCACCGGCTGGCCATTGATTCCGGTCAATCCAAGTTTCTTAACGTCCTCCGGTAAATTCACAAGATATTCATACTGAGCCTCTTTCGGTAAAAAGAGCGCAGACTTCTCCTTGAAATCACTCGCCTCCACCGGCATTACAACCCCTCTACGCATAGGGCGGTCTTTCAGAATCTCTGCCTCCACCATCTTGAATCGGCTATACGCATATCTAAGAAACAAAAGGCCTAATACTGGCATGCAGTACTGATTCGAAGTAAGTTTCGATCCAGCCCTTAAAAGATCCGCTGACTCCCATAAATCAGCCTCCAACTTTTTTAACGCTTTGTTATCCATTTATTCTTTCAACCCTTTCTAGGCTATTCAGCAGTGCAAGTGGCACATTTCCGGAGCATATAATCTGCTCACATTCACCTAAGATTTTACCATAAATTGACGTCACATTATATCGGAAGATCGCTCCCTTCCCTATAGGCAGACTACCATGTAGACCAGACAAAATATTGTACACAAAAAGGCTGCCATCACTGGCCGGTACCTTTATGTATGCCGGAAAGTGGGCGATCTTCTCAGACAAACGTAAAAAAGCGATGCAGGAATGATCCCACACCGCTCAACCATATTTGCCGCTGATGGCATCCAGAAGATCCCGACTGCTATGTTGTCAGCTCTTTTTCTTATAGATTGTCTGCCCATTCTGACTTTTGCTTATTCTGGTTCCATTTCCATTACCATAGTACAGAGAATGATTCCAACTTCCATCTGCTGTATACCATTTTCCCTGGATATCGTAGCCACCTTTATCAGTACTTGGAAGAACAATCTCCTCGACAGAATCCGGCATATTGGCATACATATCATAGCTTGAATTCGTCAGTGTTGCCTTGGACAAATCCACCTTTTTCAGATTAGTAAAGCCGCTAAATAGGCTCGTGGTATTATCACTGATGCTTGAGCCAGCTGGAGCCACAATCTTCTTAACATCGGTTGCAGAAACACCGATTCTGGCTAACTCATCTTTGATGGACTGATTGTTGAGATTCTTTTCCGAGAATGTCAGTGTTTGCGTTTCTGAATCATAAGACATAAGCCCCTGGACCCAGCTGGCAGAAATGTTAGAGCCATTGATCGTCACTTCTACAACAGAGTCCCTAGGTGTACCAGTCGCACCGGTAATCGATCCATCATTATCTTCCTTGGTGGACTTCCCATATCCAGAGTTTGCCGCAACTTTATCAAGATCCATGGAGTTTGTGAGGCTAATTTTCGTCACTGTTCCGGAGGTGTACAGATAGGAAACTGAGCCACTCTCCCCACCACTCATATACGCAGCTGCGGCAGCGGCTTTGGCTGATCTGACGTTAGCCTGATCGGTTGCTATCCTTGCCTTCTCCAGCTGCTTACTGAAGATCGGAATAGATACCGCTACGAGTACACCAATTATGGCAACCACCACTAAGAGCTCTGCCAGGGTGAATCCTTTCTTCTTCATAAAATACCACCTCCAGTTTTCACATTTCCACAATCATTATACGCAAGCGGATACAAATCTCAAATGAAATCTTTATAAACAGAGCAACAGCTTGCGCTTTCCCGTTTTGCTACACAGTCCCCGTTTATGTAGTGAAAAAACCGCACTTTTCGAAAAAGCGAAAAAACGGCCAAAATTGAAAAAAGCACTGTAAAGCAAAACTACAGTACGAAGAAAAACGAGTGAATTGGCAGCGAACGTGCGCGCGGAATTGAGCTGTTTTAAAAGTAGCAGTCAGCGGATGGCGGGCGTTTTAGTCGCTATTAGTATCCCAATCTTCACAGCACAGTTGAAGAAGGCTAGACTGGCTACAAACCAGGCTAATGCTAGAGCTGCATATGCCATGGCAGTTGCAGAAACACTTGATGACAAGAACACCGCTACTACATTTACTTACACCGTAGATGGAGCAAAGCTTGAGGCTACAGGAACAGCGGTTACTGGCAATACTGATATTGCAAAATGGACTGTTGACGATACCATTGGAAGTGTAAAAGTTGGCGATGCAGTAGCAAAAACTTGGGTGGTTTCCTTTACAGCGGGAACAGGCACCACAGATTCCGCTCTTGCAGGTATTTCTGCAGCATCATAAATCTGATACAACCTATAAAACCCATCCTCCCAGCGAGGATGGGTTTTTCCATGCACTAAAATACCCATCCTCGCGTGGAGGATGGGCTTATATTATTGTATAATTTTACGGAGTTGTTTTTCCAGCAGCATTTCCACCGAATGTCACTGCCTCATCACCTGTCTTATCACACTTTTTAACTTCAACTTTTGGCTGAGTAGTGCTTGTTCCAGCAGTAAAATCAACCTCAACAATGCCGCTAAACTTATAAGTGTTTGCGCTTCCATCCTGTTCAGTAATAGTAATTTGCTGTGAAGCGCCAGACGCCTCGACCTTCCCTGGTACTGTTAACTTCTGCTGCCCGTTTACAAGATAGTCTGCCTGCAGTTCTGCATAAATCGAACGAGCATTAGCAAGATCCGTTGCGTATTTAGCCTTGTTAAGCTGTGCTGAGAAAATTGGGATGCTAATAGCGACTAAAACGCCGATGATTGCTACTACGACGAGCAGCTCAGCCAGGGTGAATCCCTTTTTGTTTAACTTCTTGAACATGATTTTTTCCTCCTAGATATGTTCGTTTCCCCTTGATAGGTATGTTTGTTTATATAAAAGTGTCTTGCACGGATCACTTTCATATCGTATTGGGTGGTTCAGGTTGCTGCACACATCTCGTTTTGCTTCGCAAAACTCGATTTGCGCGGGCGAGGCGCTCCGCGCCTTGCCCACATGACGGGTTCAAACGTAAAAGCGAACATGCATGCTCGTTTTACGTTTGAACCCGTCATGTGCAACCTTAAAAAAGGTTGTACATGGTAAACATCGGCAGATAGATCGAGATCACCAGGAATCCTGCGAAGATCGCCATGAGGATCAGCAGTGTCGGCTCCAGCATGGAGATCGCCTGCTGTATTCTTCGGTCCGTCTCGCCTGTGAAGTACTCGCCGATGACGTTCAGTGTCTGATCGAGTTCACCTGTCTGTTCGCCGACGGAGCACATTTCCTTCAGTGTGCCCGGGAAGTACGCGCAGTTTTTCATGCAGTCCCCGAGCTGTTTGCCCTGCTCGATCTGTGAGATCATCGCGGCGACATCCTCCTGCAGGAGGTAGTTGTCGAGCACCTTCGAGGTGACGGAGACGGCGTTGTTCAGAGTCAGTCCGGACGCGAGCATCGTCGACATCGTATTCGCAAATTCCGCTGCGCCGTTCATGATATTGATCTTACCGATGACCGGGAGATGCAGCTGGATCTGACCCTTCAGCTTCATGCCGCGTTCCGTCTTCGTGAAGAGCTTCCACGCGACCACCAGCGCCAGCACGACGATGACGAGCAACATCCACCACTTCGCGAAGAAGTTCGCCATCGCGATCATCATGCGTGTCATCAGCGGCAGCTCACCGCCGAGGCCTTCGAAGACCTGCGCGAGCGTCGGGATGACCTTCACCATGATGATGATCAGGACGACGACGGCGACGCACACGACGAAGATCGGATACGTCAGCGCGGCGCGCACCTTCTCACTGTTTTTCGCGCTGTTCTCGTAGTAGCGGTGCATCCGCGCGAAGGAGTTATCGAGTGTACCGGACAGCTCACCCGCCCGCACCGTCTCGAGGAAGGTCAGCGGAAAGGCTTCCTTGTATTTTTCGAAGGCATGCGCGACGGTCGAACCGCCCTGCACGTCCTCTGCCGCATCCAGCAGAATCTTTCGAAGCTTCTTATCATCCGTCTGTCGGGCGATCATTTCCATCGCGCGGCCGATCGGCATGCCGGATTTCAGCGTAATCGCAAACTGTGAGCACATCAGCGCCAGCGACCGTGTCTTGACCCGTGGGCTTCCGATCTCCATGTTCAGGAGTCCGCTCGCCGCGCCGCCTGTTCTGACCGGGGTGATACTCGTGATGACCGGGCACTTCTGCCGGATCTGCGCCACCGCAGCATACTCATCCACGGCCTGCACGACGCCTCTGGTTTCGCTCCCGTCCGCGGTCAGTGCTTTGTATGAATATGTAACCAAGCAGCTCCCCTCTCTCACTGAAAAATCGTTTTTCCGCATGCACATTATGCTGCAGAAACCACGGTTTTTGATTGCTAACTAGATTCTATCATGCTTCAAACTAAAGTCAATATCGCTATTTAGAATATTAATAATCATTCTCGATATTCTTAAATATGATGCGTATACTGCAAAAGTTCGATGCAATTTAACATTTTCGGACAATGTCTACGCCGCCGCTTCGTCACATTCTGTTTCGTTACATAAACGAAGCTCCGTCTCTTCCGCGGCGTGCCCGATGGAGGCATTGGCCGCACTCACCACGCGAGCTGCAGCTTCTTCCGGATGTAGTCGCGGTCGACGCCGGCTTCCTCGGCGGTCTGTGGGAGGATCTTTCCGTCCATCGCCATCTGGATGAGGCAGTTGTCCATCGTGATGGCGCCCTGGTCGGCGCTCGAGAGCATGAAGCTCTGCATCTGCGGGGTCTTGCCCTCGCGGATCAGGTTCTGGATCGCCTGGGTGACGATCATGACCTCCGCCGCTACGACGCGGCCGTGGCCGTTCGCACGCACGAGGAGCTGCTGGCTGAGGACGGCCTTCAGGGTCGTCGAGAGCTGCAGGCGGATCTGGCCCTGTCGTGCCTCCGGGAACACACTCACGATTCGGTCGATCGAGTCCACGGCGCTGTTTGTGTGCAGCGTCGCGAAGACGAGGTGGCCGGTCTCGGCGGCGGTCAGCGCGGTCTCGATCGTGGCGAGGTCACGCATCTCGCCGATCAGGATGATGTCCGGATCCTCACGCAGGATGGCGCGCAGGCCCTCCGCGTAGGACTGTGTATCGGTGCCGATCTCGCGCTGATTGATGATGCACTGGTCCGGCGTGTAGACGTACTCGATCGGATCCTCCAGCGTGATGATGTGCTCGTTCCGCGTGTGGTTGATCTGATCGAGGATCGCCGCCAGCGTCGTCGACTTACCGGAGCCGGTTTCACCGGTGACCAGCACGATGCCCTTCTGCAGTGACGGGAAGCTGCTCACTACCTTCGGCAGGCCGAGCGTGTCGAGCGCCGGGATGTGGTTACTGAGGATGCGCAGCGCCGCCGAGACGTGGCCCTGCTGCCGGAACAGATTGATACGCACACGTTCCCCCGCGATCGTCGCCGCGCAGTCGAGCTCGCCGATCGACTCGATCTTCTCGTAGTCCACCCCGGCCATCTCCCGCGCGAGGCGCTCACAGTCCTCCGGTGCCAGCACCTCCTCGCTCAGATTCACGATCTGGCCGTCGAGACGGCACTTCGCCGGCAGCCCCGCGATCAGATGAATATCCGACGCACCACGTTCCGCCGCCAGTGAAACATACTCCGCTATCTTCATAAAGCCCCCTGTTATCAATCGTCTGTAATTGCTCAGTCCGGTGCCGTCAGACCAGCATCAGAAGCACAGTACTCCGATATCGGAATCCTGTGTTTTCCTGCTACTCTCCAAGCTCACTGACTAAACTGTCACGAAAAATCACTGACATTAATGGTACAACATTCAAGCCGAAACAACAATTAAAGAATTGAGTGAATCCGACACAGCAAGTATCTAAATGATAACAGCTCAGCTGGATTTCACCGCATATTTCCGGTACTCATGCATGGCTTCCAGGGAGTATAATGGTTTCTGATATTATTTTTGAGGATGAAGAATATGGGTGAAAATAAAACAGATATGCGGTTCATGACGCGTGATGCCATCAAATATCTGGCAATCGTGGCGATGACGCTGGATCATGTCGCATATATATTTCTGGAGCCGCAGTCGCTGCTCTACCGGCTGTTTCTCTGCATCGGGACGTTTACAGGGCCGGTGATGATCTACTTCCTGATCGAAGGCTACTTCTACACACATGATGTGCGGGGATATGCGAAACGTCTGCTGCTCTTTGCGCTGCTGTCGCAGCTGCCGTTTAGTCTGGCGATCGGTTGCTTCTTCGGGAATATACTATTCACGTTGCTCATCTGCCTCGGCGTGTTGTATGTGCCTGACCATGTGACCGACGGGGGACTTCGAAAGCTTCTGTATGTACTGCTGTTCTTCGCGAGTCTCTTCACGGACTGGAATTTCCTGTCCGTACCGCTCGTGCTGTTCCTGCGCCCGGCGTTTCATCCGGCGGCGCCTATAGTGGATCACTCTGCCAATCAGTATCAAAACGGAGAAACTATTCTGATGAAGAGTCAGGCAAAAGAGCAGCAGTTTTACATGGCCCCGACGGAGCAGCGGCTAGGCATGCTGAAGTGTGTCGCATACTTTCTTCTGGTATCCTGCCTCACGAATGGGATGTTCGAGGGCCTGACGGAGGCGCTCGGCATGGTGCTGGGCTTCGTGTGCATCGCATACTTCTATAACGGTCAGCAGGCGGCGACCCACCGGAAGTTTCATAAATATTTCTTCTATATCTACTATCCGGTTCACCTTTTGGTGCTGTGGGCGCTGCACGCGATGTAAAACTTCTGTGAAACAAAACCGTAACCGTTCAGGCAGGGGACCCCGGAGGGACGGCAACGGAGGCCGAACCTCATCCACATAAAAAACGCCGCCGGCCATGCTTTTCGCACAGTCGGCGGCGTTCGTTTATCGATACCTGTAATCTCCTGATCTGTCGATTCCATTCATCACCCGCTCAGTCGATACCGGTGATGGTCCGCATGACTTCGTCGACGGTGGTGATGCCTTCGTCGACGAGCTTGTCGGCGTTTTCGAGCATGGTGATGTAGCCGGTCTCGTGCGCGAGGCGCTGGAACTCCTGCTTGTCGGCGCCGTCGGTGATGCACTTCCGGAGCGCGTCGTTCATGACGAGCACCTCGAAGTCACCGATTCGTCCACGGTAGCCGGTGTTGAAGCAGTTGTCGCAGCCACGGCCGTGATAGAAGATCCGCCCCGGGCGCGACGGCAGTCCCGCGGCCGCAAGCTTATCCGGGGGCATCTGCTCGACCACCTTACAGTTCGGGCAGATCCGGCGCAGCAGTCGCTGCGAGATGATGCCACGTACGCCCGCCGAAATCAGATACGGCGCGACACCCATATCCTTCAGTCGGTCGATGGCCGACACCGCGTCCTCGGTATGGATCGTCGTGATGACGAGGTGTCCGGTCATCGCGGCACGCATCGCGATCTCCGCGGTCTCACCGTCTCGGATCTCACCGACGCAGATGATGTCCGGGTCCTGACGCAGGATCGCACGCAGACCCGACGCGAAGGTCAGTCCCACCTTCTCGTTGATCTGCACCTGGGTCGCCCCCTGGATGTTGTACTCGACCGGATCCTCCAGCGTGATCAGGTTCGTCGTCTCGCTCAGCAGCTCGTTCACGAGCGCGTACATGGTCGAGGACTTACCGGAACCCGTCGGGCCCACGATCATGATGACGCCGGACGTGAGACTCAGCAGTTTATCGATCTTCGCGTCCTCGCCCACCGGCAGTCCGATGCCGCGTCGGTTCAGCTGACTGCCGTCCCGGCGCAGGATTCGGATGACGATCTTCTCGCCGTAGATCGTCGGCAGCGTCGATACTCGGAGGTCAATGTCTTCGCCCTTCAGGCGTACCTTGGCACGGCCATCCTGTGGCACGCGCCGCTCGACGATATCGAGATGCGACATGATCTTCACACGGGAGATGACCGACTCCTGCAGGTTCCGCGGGATCGTCAGAATCTTATGCAGACGTCCATCGATACGCATGCGGATGATCATATCCTTCTCCGACGGCTCCCAGTGGATATCGGAGGCGTTTTCGATGAAGGCTCGCTCGATGATGGAGTTGACGAGCCGGATCGTCGGTGCCGCCACGTCTCCGCTCTCGGTGATGGCGGACGCCTCACCGGACGTCACCTCATCCTCGCCGAGGCCGGCTTCTGCGCGCATCTGCGCCATCGCCTGCGCGGCGCCTTCATTGCCATACAGCGTACTGATCGCATGGTCGACAGCATTGCCCGCCGCGATCATCGGCACGATGTTCTTCTTGCTGACCATCTTCGCCTGCTCGATCGCCATGAAGTTCGTCGGATCGGCCATCGCGAGGAAGAGCATATCCTTCGATACGGACACCGGCACCATACGGTTCTCGCGGGCCAGCGCCTTCGGGATATACTGCGACATCTCCGGCTTGATATCCGTCTTCGTCAGGTCGATGTAGTCGATACCCAGCTGCAGTCGCAGCGCGTCGACCATCTGCGCCTCCGTGATGAAGCCGTGCTTCACCAGCGTCGCACCCAGTCGGTCGTGCTCCTCCTTCTGTATCTTCAGGGCCTGCTGGAGCTGCTCCTCGGTGATGAGGTTCATCTCCACCAGCATATCGCCCAGTCGTTTCGTTCTCATATTTCGTTCTCCTTCAGCGCGTCGCGCACAGATACTGTCCTGTCCGCGTTCCGGCACACGGCCGCCCTGTTACGACTTCCGCTTCGCCGACGCGACTGCACATCCCGGGCGCCCGGTTTCCCCCTGCCCGATTTCTGCCGTCACTTCTTTCCGTATTTTATCATACAATACGGTGAAATTTCGAAGACTTACGAAATATCTTCCGATCCCATCCGAGCTCTTCGATATGAAGAAGGCATGCGCATGAATCATCATGATCTTCCCGTCCGCACGCTTATACAGGATGTCCGCCTGACTGCCGGTGAGTGCATCGACCTCCGCAGCCTCCAGGAGATGAACGATATCCTCCTTATTGATGACATAATCCGTGATGTGGTTGCGGTAGTTCTCATCCACCAGGGCTTCGCTGCCCACGATGCTGTAGTAGAGATCATTGACCCGCACGAGCTCCACATGCTTCTCGGGATCCATCTCATAGAACGCCACCGGTCCCAGGATATGATTGAGGAGCGTATCGCTGTAGACATTGTCATCAAACATCTCTACCATGTGAATACGGTTCGCCGGATGCAGACGGATCCCCTCCGTCTCGACACGGCCGCCCTCCCGCAGGATCTCTTCCATGCGATCGTACGGGAACGGGCGGTAATAGTAGTAGCCCTGCACGTAGTAGATGCCGAGCGCCTTCACCATCCTGAGCTGGGCCTCTGTCTCCACGCCCTCACAGACCACCGGCAGATTCAGAAGATGCGCCATGTTGATGATGGACTCCATGATCTTGATCGTCTTCTGCTCGTCCTTCCCCTGCACGAATTTCATGTCGAGCTTCAGGATGTCGAGCTTCATGTCGCTGAGGGAGTTCAGGTTCGAGTAGCCGGAGCCGAAATCGTCGAGATAGATCCGGAAGCCGAGCTCGTGCAGGCGCGAGACGGTCTTCTGCACGCGGTCATAGTTATCCACATAGGCAGACTCCGTCACCTCGATCCCGATCATCTGCGGATCGATGCGGTACTTCTCCTTCAGTGACGCGAAAAGCTGTGCTACGTCGATGAGCTCGAAGTCGATTCTCGAAACATTGACCGAGCAGGTGATGGTTTCGACACCCTGATCGAGCATCGCGCGCTGCCGCTCGAAGACCCGCTCCCAGATGTACTGGTCGAGCATGACCACGTAGCCGCTGCGCTCGAGGAGCGGGATGTACTCGCCCGGCGAGATCACGTGACCGTCCTTCACCCAGCGCACGAGCGCCTCCATGCTGACCGGCTTACCGCAGCTGATATCCACGACCGGCTGCGTATAGAAGGTGAATTCCCCGGCCTGGATGCCGCGGATGATATCCTGGATCATCGCGGCCTCCCGGTCCTTCGACATAAACATGTTCGGGCGGAATACCGCGATGTTTTCCTTATGGTTATAGCGCACGGTGTTCAGCGCGAGCAGCGACTTATCGTACATATTTTCGATATGCTCGCTGCGGTCGGTGATTTCATAGATGCCGACGGACTCGGAGAAGCCCATAGTCGCATCCGCGAGCTGCTGAATCGTCTTCTGTACGATCTCTACGACTTCCCGCGTGTCCCGCTCCGTCGCGAACATGTAGCAGAAGTAATCACCCCCCAGGTAGCCCGCGGTGCCGAGCGTCGTCTGAAGCTGCTTCTTCAGCTCGTCCGCTGCCATCATCAGCAGCGCCTCGCTCTTTTCCTCGCCATAGATCGCCTCATAGAGCTTTAAATTATTGATATCCGTGGTAAACAGGAGGAATTTCTTCTCCGGATACTGTGCGAGCAGTGCTTCTGCGTTCTGATAGAAGGTAAAAATATCCGGGAGACCGATCTTCTCTCGCTGCAACCGATCCTTTTCATTGAGCGCATCCATCCGCTCACCCTTCGCATCCGTGATATCGCGAAGCAGGACCATGAGTCCGCCCTGCCGCCCCTCGTCAGACGCAAAGAACGCGACCTGCTCTACCCAGCGGAGCCCCTTCTTCGTGTGCATGCGGAACTCGATTTTCTGCATCGCCGGGAGGCTTCCGTTGCCGAGGAAGGTCCGCACCTTGTCCCCGTTCCAGAAGTTCTCGACACGATCCGCATCCTCGCCATACACCTCCTGCCGCAGGAAGTGCTCCCGTGCCTCATAGTAGCCGAACGGCGTGGTCGGGAAAGCAAAAAGCGCCGGATTCTGGTAGGTGATCTGCGCAAACCCCTCACGAATATGAAGTTCTGTGATCATGTCATAAAACAGCTTCTCCACGTTTCTCCTCCCTGACTGCAGGTTCTTCTTATCGCCCGCCATTTCTTTCTTCACGGGCCGGCGTCTCCGCTGCACCATCGCAGTCGGTCTCTTCTATCCTGTGCCAATGCAGTCGCTCTCTACATCGTCACTGCGCGTCTGCTGCAGATCCTGCCTGTATCCACTGCGGATGTGTTCGATCTCTACATCGTCACTGTGCGCTCACGCTCTGATCGATCGCCCGGAACAGCTCCAGTGTGCTCGAAAAAGCGAAGCTGCGATCGCCCTCGATCCAGGCGGCAACACCCTGCCAGCTCGCATGCTGGCGCATCTCCGTCCGCACGAAAATGCTCGCGAGACGGCCACGCTCTCCCCAGATGTCCCGCGGCGTCTGTTCCTTCGACAGCTCCGTCAGCCGTTTCTCTGAAACAAACGCCCGTGGTGCCGCATCACTTCGATGACGGATAAACACCCGCATGCCCTGTGCCGCCTCCGGATAGTCCCACGCATCGTAGAGCGCCTCCATCTTCGTCATCAGCTCCATGCAGGACGCAAATGGAATCGCCTCCGCACTCCACGGATGCATGAGACGCCCGCTGAACTCCTGGTTCTCATACGCATCGATGAGCACCGCGATTAGATTGATGCCATACAGTCTGTCCATTTATCCACACCTCTTCTGTCGTGCCCACGCTGGTAAACTACTTTACAAAGTCACTTGTATTCTACTTGTTCCGGCCAAAAAAGTAAATCTGCGATATTTAAATATCTTCGCGCTTCTTACGAAATCGTTCTCGAAACACAATCAAAAAAAACCAGAAGCTGGACTTCCGGATGTTTGTACTATATGAAGATTCCTGGTCTGCTTTTCGAAGCCCCGGTGAAATGCCTAACATCCACCCTGTCTGCAAACCGCTCTTGAAAAGGAGAGAAGAGGCATCCTGCGAAGCAGCTCACATCTCTTCGTCGTCTTTTGGATCGCTCTCATCCAGCGCCTGGTCCATCATCTTGAGAAGCTCCAGCGCCGAACGGAAGTGCTGCGACCGTCCCTTATCTGCCCAGGTCACCTTTCCCTGCCAGCTCGCATTCTCGCGACAGCAGACCTCGACGATAAATGTCCCCCTGTGTTTCTTTGCTCCGTTCTCTTCCATGCTGCATCCACCTGTTCGATCGTCATCTGCGAAACCATCTGTGCCTATCCCATAAACCAGGATTCATATCCCCCGAAAAGGATCGCTTACGCCCGGCACATCCTTAATATGATTAGTATAACTTATCTTCTCTTAAAAAATCCATTAAATCATGCTCAATCTTTGCAAATTTATGGGGTCTGACCCCATAAACTTCTGTTTAGATTCTGTTTAGAAAAAATTAATGGGGTCAGACCCCATTAATTTTTTCTTAAGATGGCGGTCCGGCACGCAAGACGGATACGCAGACATGAAGAAAGCGCCCATGGCTTTTATCAGCCATGGGCGCTACAGTTCGTTTTTTTTCACTTGTCATGCGACTCGTACCGGCGATCAGTCCATGCCGAACTCCTGTGCCCAGTAGGTCTTGCCGTTCTTTACGGCTGTGCTGACAGCGACGGTTGTGAAATCCGGCTTTAAGATGTTCGCCTTATGCTCTGGAGATGCCATCCACGCGTTTACGACTGCGTCTGCGGTGTTATAACCATCTGCGAGGTTCTCACCATACATGAGATCCGGATTTGCAGTGTACCAGTCAGATCCATCTGGTCTTGTGTGAGAGAAACGGACGGTAAGCTCGTCTGCTCTTACATCTGCAGATGCTTCGAGAGAAGCATCATAGCGAAGTGTGTTTAAACCGTTTGCTACGCGGATTTCGTTGACCTTTGCAATCACCTCGGCTTCGGTGTTGTTCTGTGCGAAACCGGTCATGCTCATCATAATGCCTAAAAATGCAACAACGAATAAAGTTCTAAGAAGCTTCTTCATCATTTTGTCCTTCCAAGTGCAACTGGCTACCCGCGTGGGGCCCTGTAGCTTTGCGTCGCCGGATTGCTCCGGGTTTGCTATTTAAATGAATCAGGTACAAAAAACGGCACCGGGAACTCTCCCGCTGCCAGTTAACCTAGAACCTTCTTTGAATTAATTCTTGATTCGAGAACTAACCTTCGGATTTCTCCATGAAGATTGCAACTGGCTGCCCCACTGTGGGGCCCTGTAGCTTTGCGTCGCCGAATTACTTCGGTTTTGCTCAAATGAGAACCTAGGTCGGATTCTCACCGTTAAAGAGACGCGAGCACGAAGCTCCTTTTTTTCCTCTTCACCTCTTTACATTCTTTATTTTATCATTAATTTGATTTATAGCAATACTTTTTCTTGATTTTCGAAGATTTTTCTGACAGGGGCCCTCCGGAGCTCATGTCAGAAAATTCAGACTAATCCTGCTGATACAAAGAAGCTGTGCCTAAGACACAGCTTTGAATACGTTCGCCACTAAGGCATCACGGGGACCCCCGCGCCCTACGGGCGGCACTCCCCCGTGATATTATACGCGCCCTCGAGTGCCGCATGCACGACGAAGCGCTGATTCCCGCCGGAGCGTCCGATACAGGTCGACAGGGTGAGCAGTGCCGGGCGCTTCGCGAAGTCGATGGTATGCTCATCGATGGCGAGTGTCGACTTCGAAAGACAGCGCTTCACATACTGATCATAGCCATCCGTACCCTCGAAATCATCGTAGGTAGCACTCCCATCCGTCGTTTCATAGAAGGAAAAGATCCGGTACTTTCGCACATGTCCCTTCGTATAAACATAGATATACGGATTCGAAGCGCAGAGCCCCGGTTCCTTTTCAAGCTTTTTCAGCGTACCGAACATCGAGCCGTTTTTCATATTGTGACCGAAGAAAAAGGTATTCTTCGCACGGAAATCATGCGGACTCAGACAGTCATAGAAAATCGTACCGGCGAAGTTCTGCTTTCCCTCGAAGGTCTTATGGAGATAGTCGACATTGTCACTGGAGTATACGACCGGATACCTGAGCTCCAGCACCGGGATGTACAGAACACAGGCAAAATCCGCATTCGTATTCAGCAGCGCATCGTAGTCGATCTGAAGAGACGGATACGGCAGTGACTTCACGCCCACACTCTCTCCCGCAGCGCCATCTGCGTTTCCGGCGACTGCATTGGCCTCATCCGCATCCCCGCCACGGATATAGTCCGCCGCGAGATCCGCGTACTCATCCCCCGCCGCCTTATACCCCATGTAATCACGCAGGAACAGCCCGCCGAAAATCAGCATCGCCGTCACCGCAACCACCGGCACCATATAGAACAGAAGTCCCCCGATCCCGGACGATTTCTTCTTTCCTCCCTCACTCATCTCACCCGAAGCCATCACACATCCCTCCTGGTTTTCAAGGCATAAATCGATAACATAAGAATACGTCTATCTCCAGTTTTACGTCAAGCCAGCCATTTATTCACGACCTCACATCCAACGACGAATTACTGTTCAAACGCAGTTAAGTCAAGACGTAGCGAAACATGGTAACCGCTCAGAACTTCGGCTTCGGCTGATAATGAATCTCATTCACGTTATAAACCGTCACGAACGCCTTCGGATCGACTTTCATCACGAAATCCATCAGTCGACGGAACTCATGCTTCGTCACGATCGCGATGATCTCCGTGTGCTTCTCGAGATTGTAGGCGCCGACCGCCTCATAGAGCGTCGCACCGCCGATCTCGCGGATGATGAACTGCCGGATCTCCTCGCAGTGGTTCTGCGACACGATGCAGACGCGCTTTTTGATCGTCTGGCCGAAGATGAAGTAGTCGAGGATGATCCCGTTGAAGTAGGTGCCGAGCAGACTGAGCACCACCGTCTTCGAGTCATAGGCGAGCGCACTGGAGAGGGCAATGATGACGCCCGCAGCGGTCATCGCCTTCCCGAGCTCGATATGAAAATACTTATTCAGCAGCTTCGCGACGACATCGAGCCCTCCGGAGGAAGCATTGTCGTTAAACAGGATACTGCAGCCGACCGACACGACGATGCAGTACGCTACGACGTCGAGTGTTGCATCGCCGGTGAGCGAAGTGTAGTGCGGGAACAGCAGCTCGAACAGACCGAGAATCAGCGGCAGGATGATCGAGGTATAGGCGGTTTTGAAGCCAAATTCCTTTCCGAACACCGCATAGCCGACGATCAGCAGGATGCCGTTCATGATCATCGTGAGCTGCGAGATGCTGAGCGGCACGAAGTGCTGCAGCACGATGGCAAGACCCGAGATGCTCGACACCGCCGCATGGCTCGGAACCAGGAAGAAAAAGACCGCAGCGGCGATGATCGTGCACGCAACGGTCATCAGCAGGAGATCCTTCAGGATCAGACGATAAGAGAGATTCTGTTTCATACATTTCCCTTTCATGATTCAGGCCGCACCTGCGCTTCGCATCCGCAGGCAGCCTGAAGAGGTTTATATAGTAGATAAGCGCGACATCCAGACCCCCGAGTCCGACTCAAACGGGGCGCACCCGCACTTGTCTCTGCATCCCATAGCACGCATCAGTATAGCATCCGTCCGCCCGGCGTGCCCACAGGTATTTTATCATAACTCCAGAGAAATGCATCCATAACCGTATCCGTTTTCTCGACGTCAGACCACAATATATAGTGATGTGCCGTCTCAAATATCCCCTATTTACTAGGTATGATATGGTTAGCCTTAACTAAAAGAATTTTTCAAAAAAATACATTTTTTGAAATTTTTCAGGTTGTAGTTTTCGAAAATCTATATTAATATACAGGCATAGGTCGTACGGAAGTACGAAAACCATTCAATTAAATTTTTATTCTAGGAGGAATTTTATCATGGCACATGTTATTTCTGATGAGTGCGTTAGCTGCGGTGCTTGTGCATCTACCTGCCCGGTTGAGGCTATTTCTGCTGGCGACAGCAAGTATGTTGTAGACGCTGGTACCTGCATCGATTGTGGTGCTTGCGAGGAAGCTTGCCCAACAGGCGCTATCCACGCTGAATAATTAGAAGCGATACGTAAAAGTAAAAGAGCGATGGTTCGATGAACCATCGCTCTTTTTAGTTCAGTGAAACGCCCCGGAGGGCCCCTTCACCGAGCTTAAAATCTATCCACCTTCAGCTCAAACTCCTCCGGCATGAAACGCGGGCATACATTATCCGTCGTGGAAATCACCGAGCTTGCGAGACGCGCACCGATATGGCAGGCCTCGCCGAGGGTCTTTCCGTAGGTGAGACCGATGGTCACACCGGAGAAGAATGCATCCCCGGCACCCGTCGTATCGACGACGGCGACATTGATCGGCGGACAGATGCCGAAGCTTCCATCGATTTCCGCATAGACAGCGCCCTGCTCGCCCATGGTCACGACCATACGTGGATACTGCGCAGATTTCACCTTGCGACCGATGATCGGCGCCAGCTCCTCCGGTGACAGCTTCTCATAGTCATCCGAGAACAGCAGCCCGGCCTCCTGCGCATTGCACACGAGACATGCGGTTCGCTTCATAAGGTAACGGCGCTCCATTGCGATGGACATATTCGACACCACCGCATAGACCTGCTTATGGTACTTCTCCGCGAGGTCCAGGATCTGCTTCAGAATATAGGACTCCATATCGATGTCGACTGTCACGGCATCTGCATCTGCGATGATCTCATCGCCCTGCTCCTTCAGAATCGTCGAGATCTCTGAGAGATCCGGACGCTTCGAGATCGACGCGACCACATCCCCGTTATGTGAAAACACCGCGAGCCACGTACCGAGCCCATCCTCGGTGCGACGGATGTAGCTGGTATCCACCTTATGCCGGTTCAGCTTGTTGATGACATCCGTACTGATCCCGGAGTTATCCACCACACTGACGAAGGTCGGCCGCAGCTCCACATTCGCGATATCCTCCACCACATTCCGGCTCACACCACCATGCACCTCGCAGACCGTGCCTGCATTTCGCCCGGCCGGCACGTACTTCCCCTCCGGATACCCCTTGATATCCACGAACGTAGCCCCGATCACGACGATTCCCTTACTCATGCTTACCTCTCCCATACTTCTTTACTGAATATTGACTCGAAAATTATACGATATATACGGAAAAACACAAGTGGGGAATTCCCGTCGCGAGTTTATAAAAATTTAATGGGGTCAGACCCCCTTACGTAAGAGGCTGGCCCCATGATTGGAATCACGCTTTTCTGCGCTTGAGCAGACAGATACACTCGCAGTTGTTCGTGCGCGGGAACATGTCGACCGGGCAGAGCTTCTCGACCTCGTAGCCGGCGTCCTGAAGCGGCACGAGGTCACGGGCGAGGCTCTTCGGCTTGCACGCCACGTAGATCAGGCGGTCGACGCCGTAGTCGATGATCTTTGCGAGCGCCTTCGCATGGATGCCGTCCCGCGGCGGGTCGAGGATGATCATATCCGGGCGCGGTGCGTCCTCGTAGCTGCCGTCCTCACGGATGAGTCGGCCGCCCTCCTCGATAACCTTCAGCACATCGCCGGCGATGAAATCGCAGTTCTCGATGCCGTTCAGCTTCGCATTCTCGTGCGCAGCCGCCACGGCCTCCGGGACGATCTCGACACCGACCGCCATGCTCGCCACGGAGCTCATCAGCTGTGTGATCGTACCGGTGCCGGAGTAGAGGTCGTAAATCACCGGCTTTTTCACCGAAGCTCGCGCCGGATCGGCCGGGCCCGGCTGACCAGCGTCCACACCTTTCTGCGCAGTGTCTGCCCCCGCGTCGCCTGCATTGACTGCGGCCTGCTGCGCCGCCTGCAGCTCCGTAAATCCGGCATACTCGCGCACCTTCGTGTAGAGCTTCTCCGCACCGAGGGAGTTCGTCTGGAAGAAGCTGAACGGGGTGATGCGGAAGCGAAGTCCCAGGATCTCCTCATAGAAGAAGCGTTCGCCGTAGAGTACCTCGGTGCCCTGGTCCTCGACGATATCCGCCAGGGTGTCGTTCTTTGTATGCAGGATACCGGCGAAGGTACCCTCGATCTTTCCCTCGGCCTTCAGCTGCAGCAGTCGATCGCGCCAGCCGGCGAGCACCTCCTCCTCGGAGAGCTCCGGCTGCACACGCACGAAGCGGTCTGCGGTCGGACGGGTATGCTTCTGCTGGGCCTTCGGGCTGTAGCGTCGCTCGAACCACTCGTCGAGTCCCTTCTGACGCTCCGCGATCAGCTCCTCGGATGCCGGCACACGCTTCGCACTCGCCCAGTTCGTCGAGGTCACGAGATCCACGAGGATCTCGCCGGTCTTCACTGCACGGCGGTAGAGCAGATGACGGAGGTAGCCCTCCCGTGTCTTCTTATGAAGGTAGGTGATGTCCAGCTCCGCGAAGTATGCCCGCGTCGCCTGCACGATCACGCCCGCATCCGGATGCGTCAGCTGGCAGACATCCGCATCGATGATGTTAAAGAAGCTCCGCTTCTGGTGGAGTCCCAGCGTCAGCTCCCCGCCCATCCGGCAGTCGCCGAAGGAAAACTCCATCTTATTCCGGTAGCCCTCAGAGACCGGTGACGGCACGATCGGCTCGAAGGTATACGCATTCGAGCGTACCACCGGCTCAAACAGTGCATGTAGCGTCTCCTCCTTCGTCTTCAGCTCTTCCTCGTAGCTCGTGCCCTGATAGAAGCAGCCGCCACAGATTTCCGCATTATCACATACTCTCATACTCTTCATCCTTCTCCATCGCGGTGCGGCCCATGCCTGCATCCGCGTTCCTGACTCTTTTTTGTGATCACACTCTACCACATCTCACGACAGAAAAACAGGGCCGGCCAGCGCCGACCCTTTTGTAAATCGTATAAATCTTCAGTCCTCGTCCTCGAAATCATCCGCATCATCCTCGAAGTCATCATAGTCCTCGAGGTAATCCGGCATCATGAAACGATAAACGGCATACGCGATCCCTGCGACGGTCGCGACACATCCGATGATGGCGAGCACGGTGAGGATCGTCTTCTTCAGACGCTCATCCTCCTTCTTCTCCTGGATGTACTCCTGCAGCTTCAGCTTCTGAAGCAGAAGCTCCGCGTGATCTCTGGCATCATCCTTATATGTTCTGACACTGTCCGCGAACTCTCTTGCATTTGTTCTCAATGCATTCATATCCAGCTTCTCCATATGGCACCTCCTGCGCTGTTTTTCTATTAAGAAAAGTATACCATCGCCGACCCCGTTTGACTACGTTTTCACAGCTTTTTCAGCTTCGCGAAGCTCGCGAGCATCTTCTTCTGGCCAGCGGTATCGAAGTTTACCGTCACGGTATAATCCTTCTTTCCGTCCTCGATGGCCTCGACGGTACCTTCTCCGAACTTGATGTGCTTCACACGATCACCGACCGCATAGTCGAGGGTCTCGAGCTTCTGGATGCCGGTCTGAACTAGACTCTTCGGAATGCCTGCGCCCTTCTTCCGGGCTGCACCTGCCCCGCTCTTCGCGAGATAGCCGACTGAACCCATGCCCTGCAGACCATAGCTGTTCGCCCCGAAGCTGCCGGTACTGCCCGATCCATACGCGCCCGATCGTCCGACGTAGCTGCCGGAGCCAGATCCACCGCCGTAGCTGCTCGAACTGCCTCCACGGCTGCCATAACTGCTGCCGGAACCATATCCGCCGGAGCGTCCGCCCTTCGCACCGAAGCGTCGTGCGCCCCCGCCGAAGATATCCGAGTCGCCATAGTCGTCATCCTGGAACATATCGTCGTAGCTCTTCAGCAGCTTCTTATCGCAGAGCTCATCCGGGATCTCATCGATGAACTTCGACGGCTTCATCCGCTCATACGCGCCGTTCAGCATACGGCTCCGCGCAGAGGTCATCACCAGCTCCTCCTGGGCACGGGTGATGCCGACGTAGCAGAGACGACGCTCCTCCTCGAGATCCTCCGGATTTCCGATAGACGCGAAGCCAGGGAAGAGTCCGTCGTTCATCCCGACGAGGTACACCTTCGGGAACTCGAGTCCCTTCGCACCATGCAGCGTCATCAGCGTCAGAAGATCCTGTCCCTCGTCCTTCCGATCGATGTCTGCCACCAGCGACACATCCTCCAGGAACTCACCGAGCTTCGGCGCGTCGCTCTGTGCCTGATAGTCCGCTGCCTTACTGATGATCTCCTCGATGTTCTGAAAGCGGGTCTCGGCTTCGATCGTTCCTTCCGCCCGGATCTCCATACCGTAACCGGTATCATCCCGCACCGACTCGATCAGTGCCTGAATCGAGAAGCTGTCCTCCTCACCCGGCTCCGCCTCGGTCTCGAGGTAACCGGCTCTTCGGAGCTTCTCCCGCCAGTCGTCCATGCGCTCGACGAACTCCGTCAGCTTCGTGCCCGCCTTTCCGCCGATCCCGATCATCGGTGCACGCTCCGCCGCCTCGAGCAGGGTGATGCGATGCTCCGCAGTCGATGTATCTGCCGCATAGCTCCGGAGCTTCTGCAGGGTCGCCTCGCCGATGCCGCGCTTCGGCACGTTGATGATACGCTCGAAGGCGACATCATCCGCACCGTTCGCGATCAGCTTCATGTACGCGAGGACATCCTTGATCTCCCGGCGCTGGTAGAAGTTGACACCCCCGATGATCTGATACGGCACGCTCATCTTGATGCACTGCTCCTCGAGCAGTCGCGACTGCGCGTTCGTCCGGTAGAGCACCGCCTGGTCATGATACGCCCTGCCGCAGTTCCGGGCCTCCCGGATCACCGCCTGTGCTTCATCATTGGCTCCCTCAAACTCCTGGAAGCGGACATCCGGACCGCCCTTTTTCTCGGTCCACAGCTTCTTCTGCTTCCGGCCATGATTGTGGCGGATGACCGCATTGGCACAGTCGAGGATCTTCTCGGTGGAGCGATAGTTCTGCTCGAGCTTGATCACGCGTGCACCTGGGAAGCTCTTCTCGAAGCTCAGGATGTTCTCGAGGTTCGCACCACGGAAGGCATAGATGCTCTGGTCGTCATCGCCGACGACACAGAGATTCCGGTACTTCTTCGCGAGCGCATGCACGAGACGGAACTGAATATCGTTCGTATCCTGGTACTCGTCGACCATGATGTAGCGGAAGCGCTCCTGATAGTACTGAAGCACCTCCGGCTCCGTCTCGAACAGCTCCACGGTCTTCAGCAGAAGATCGTCGAAGTCGAGCGCGTCGTTCTGATGCAGCTTCTTTTCATAAAGCTCGAAGCAGTCCGCCATCTTCCGCATGCGCAGGTCCCCGCCGCTGGCCTCCTCCTTCCGGAACTCAAGTGGGCTCACGCCCCGGTTTTTCGCACCGGAAATCACCGACAGCACCACGCGCTCCTTAAACATCTTCGGGTCGATGCTGAGCTCCTTCAGCACCTGCTTCATCAGCGTCCTCTGATCATCCGTATCATAGATGGAGAAATCCGATTTGTAGCCGAGACGATCGATATAGCGCCGGAGGATGCGAACACACATCGAGTGGAAGGTCGATACCCAGACCTCACGCGCCTGCGTTCCGATCAGCCGGTCGACACGCTCCCGCATCTCCCCCGCCGCCTTATTCGTGAACGTGATCGCAAGGATGTTCCACGGCGCGACACCACAGTTCTCGATGAGGTAGGCCACACGATGCGTCAGCACACGCGTCTTCCCGGAACCCGCACCCGCCAGCACCAGCAGCGGCCCCTCCGTGCAGCGCACCGCCTCACACTGCTCCTTATTCAGAATCTTCTCCAGATTTTCCATAACTCTCCTAAATCTCAGATTATTTATCAAAACGAATGTGCGTGAATTATAGCACAGAAGCCCAGTTGAATTCAAGCAAAGAGCTGCCCCGGAGAACCCTCGTCAGTGTTCAAACGTAGTTAAGTCAAGGAGTGGCTCGGGGGACGGTTGCCGAGCTACGATTGAGCAGTAACATCCACATGGTTTAGAAAACCATGTCTTGTCGCTCCGGTGTGAATGTGTTATAATCGCTGCTATGGACGAACATTTTTTTCAGAATTTAATGGAATATCTGCAGTCGATCGGGCACATCGCCTCCGATGACATCCCGAACCTCGAGCTCTACATGGATCAGGTAACCGGCTTCATGGACAGCCACCTCACGACCATCAAGCGGCATCCGGAGGATAAGGTGCTGACGAAGACGATGATCAACAACTATGCGAAGAACAAGCTTCTGCCGCCGCCGGATAAGAAGCGCTACAGTCGCGATCATATGCTGATCCTGCTTTTCATCTACTATTATAAGAGCATCCTCCAGCTGAACGATATCGAGGCGATCCTCCGCCCGCTGAAGGAGAAGTACTTCGGTGGTCAGAGCGACGCGAAGCTGAAGGACATCTACGATGAGATCTTCGACCTCGAGCCGGCCGTGAAGGCGAAAACCCTCCGCGATGTCAGCGAGATGGGCGTCAATGCACAGGAAACCTTTCAGGAAAGCGACCCTCGCTTCCAGCAGCTCTCCGACGAGGACCGGAAGGAGCTCCAGCTCTTCCTCTTCCTCTGTGAGATCGGCACCGACATCTACCTGAAGAAGCTCCTTATGGAGAAGGTCGCGGATCAGCTCCACGACATCGACCTCGAGCGCCAGGCCGCCGAGCGCGCATCGAAGATGAAAAAATAATGAAACCCCCGCTCCTTTCGGAGCGGGGGTTTCCTGCCTCATCTTATTTCTTCTTCAGATTATCCTCGAGTCCCAGACGACTGAAGACCATATCATAGCCGTCGGCACCGTAGTTCAGCGAACGATTCACACGGGAGATCGTCGCCGTCGACGCACCGGTCGCCTTCGCGATGTTGAGATAGGTCTCCCCCTCACGCAGCATCTTCGCCACCTCATAGCGCTGTGCCATGGACAGCAGCTCATTGATCGTGCATACATCCTCGAAGAACTTGTAGCACTCCTCCTTCGACTCCAGCGTCAGCACCGCATCAAATAAATGATCAACTTCCTTTGTTTTTAACTTACTATTCATCCTGTTAACAACTCCTGTATATTACTTAAGCACGAAAGCTGCACACTGCTTTACTGGTTCTCAGTTTCAACGTGTGAGCTTTCATGCTTTAATTTGCAAAAGTAGTATAACACCACCGCCCCCGACTTTCAAGCAGATTAAATGTAATCTGTACAAGGAGACACTGCCCGGGGGCATCGCTAAGCACCGCCTTCTGCGGTGTTCAGCGATTAATTCCACTCAATCGGTGTCGGCCGTCTGGTGTCGAAGACGCTCTGCACGTCCATGAGGTCGCTGAGCTTCGTGTCTTCGCCACAGTAGTCCTTCCAGAGGCGATAGCCGTCGAGATTCCGGCGCCCCTGGCGCATGGTGTCTCCACTGATCTGCGTCCATGCCTTCGTGGAGTCGACATTACAGAAGTAGCGGAAGCCCGCCTTGTCAAGCATCTGGAACTTCTCATTGTCGGCACTGTACGGGTGCCAGTCGCCGATATCCGCACCGAACGGATAAAGGATGATATCACACGGCTCCGGCATCAGCGTCTCGACATTCCGCTCCCAGCGATCCGTGTCCCGTGTGAGATCCGCGAGGCTCCGGTTCGTGAAGTTGATGTGGCCCCAGCTGTGGGAAGCGAGCTCATAGCCATCCTCTACCAGCGCCTTCATCAGCGTCTTCACCGTCTCCCGATCCGCCTCGATGTTCGGATTCGCCGTATTCTTCGGATCATAGTTCGGCGAGCTCGCATCGTAGGTCTCATCCGTACGGTAACCGAGCACACCGTTGTAGCCCGTGAACGCCATGATGGCCTTCGCACCACGATAGGAGAAATCCGGATGCTCGTCGACGAAGTTGTCCAGGATCGGGACGATATCATAATCCCCGATAGAGGCATTGCCCGCAGCATCCGTATACTGCAACTTCAGCTTCCCGTTCTCGTCGAGCACCATCTTATCCGCGAAGCCGCGGCCCTCCATGTACTCATAGTAGCAGACGTCGTCCTCCGACATCACGAACGGCTTCTTCCCCTCCGGCAGCATGATCTTCTTCGACACCATCTTCTCCGTGCCGTCGTCCTGCTTCTGCACCTCCGCGATGTCGTGAAGCCCCACGAGCACGTAGCCGCGCTCATACATCTGCTGCAGGATCTTCTCGAACTCCGGGATGGTCGTCATGACCTGATTGAAGTCCTTCCCCTGCCTGTCATCGGTAAACGCGCGCTCCGTATCCACCGTCAGGATATGGAAGAACACATGCGTGATCTCACTGTTGTCCGCCGCCACCATCGTCGCTGCGGTCGCCTGATAGCGCTCGATCCGGCTCAGCGCCTCCGGGTCCTCCTTATAGTCGGAGTTCGCCAATGTCTCTGCCGCGGCATCATAGTCATACATCGCAGCGAGTCGATCTGCCTTCGCAAAGAGTGCTGTCCGCGCATCCTGTGGCGCAGCAGCGGTCTCTGTTTCGCCGCCGTTCTCTCCCGAAGTCACCACCACCGTCCCGTCGCCTGCATTGGCTTCATCCGACGCATCGCTGCCCGGGTTCAGCACACTCTCCTGCGTCTCGCCCTGCTTCCCGAAGTGAAGCTTCCCACCGAGCGCACGCACACCGACGACGAGCAGCAGAATCACATCGATCAGAATAAACGCCGCCAGGATACGGTAGAACCAGGCCTTCCGCACCCGCGCACGGTACCGCGCCTGACGCTCCGCCCGACGCGCCGCGAGCCGCTCCTCATACAGCCGCTCCATCTCCTCCGGATCCTCGTCAAAGGTATCATACACCGGCTCACCCGTCGCGACATCATAACCATCCGGTTCTGCATTCTCAACCGGACCTTCATTCTTCAAATCTATATCCTCAATGTCCAGATCATCCGCTAAACCTTGCTTCAAATTCTTTTCCTTCATAAATCACTCTCACCAATATCTATAAAAGCGTAAAGATCTACAATTACGTTTTTGTCAATTATGCCTACATCTTACCCCAGAAGCTCACTATAGGCAAGAACGACTTCCTTAAGGTTTTTCAACATGCAGGGAGCCCCGGAGGGGCCCCTGCATGTCTGAGCCCCATCACACCTAGACTCCCGATTGACATGTCATGCCCGTCTGCTATAATATCTAGTATTGAAAACTATGTGTTGTTAAAGAGGCGAAGCATGAACTATAAGGTTATAGGTGACAGCTGTTGTGATTATACCCCGGCACTGAAGGCGGATCCGCATTTTACGCTCGTTCCGCTCACGCTGGAAATCGGAGATTATTCCGTCGTGGATGACGACCACTTCGATCAGCTCGATTTTCTGAAGCGTGTACACGCCTCACTGATCGGACCGAAAACCGCCTGCCCGTCTCCGGAAGCCTATATGAAGGCGATGGAGGAAAGTGATGCCGATGAAGTATATGTCATCACCCTCTCCGAGCATCTCTCCGGCTCCTATCAGGCCGCCGTCATCGGAAAGCAGATGTACGAGGAGGAGCACCCGGACGACGGACGAAAGATCTATGTATTCAGCTCCGATACCGCATCGGCCGGTCAGCTGAATTTCTGCCTTACAATTAAGGAATTAAAGGAAGCCGGAAAAAGCTTCGACGAGGTCGTCACCCTCGTAAACGAAAAGATCCAGACGATGAAGACCTATTTCGTGATTGAATCCCTCGACACCCTCCGGAAGAATGGACGTCTGTCTGCCGTGAAGTCCTTCCTCGCATCCGCCCTCAACATCAAGCCGATCATGAGTGCCAACGGCGGTGTCATCATCCAGCTCGAGAACCAGCGCGGCATCAACAAGGCACTGAAGCGTATGTGCCAGATCGCGGTTGAAAAGGCCGGCGGTCCAGAGAAGACCGCTCTTCTCCGTCTCTGTATCACGCACGTGAACAACCCGGCCCGTGCCGAGCTCGTAAAAGAAGAGTTTCTGAAGCTCGCATCATTCCGCGAGATCGTGATCACCGACGCCATGGGCGTCGCCACCGTCTACGCAGAGGACGGCGGGATCGTCATCGGACTTTGATGTTTTTCAAAAAAACGAACCCCTGGAGATTTCCAGGAGTTCGTTTTTATTTTTTCAACGGCTCGGATCTAAGCTTTTGCGCCCGTCTCAGCAAGCGTTGTTTCATCAGAACGTGATGTTCTCATCAAACAGCGAAAAGAAATTATCGGCGTCGCTCTCCGGATGTGCCGTGAGATCGATCTCCTTCCAGAACGGTTCACGGAAACGGACGATGTGCTCATCCGCGTACGCCGTATACTGCTTGAGGAGTGCATTCGAGCGAATCGTTTCCTCGAGCTTTTTCTTCCGCTCGAGGGTCGCCGCCTCATCGTAGGCATCGATGCATTTCAGAATATAGTACTTGCCATCCTGCTCGATGATATCCGAGATCTGTCCCTCCTCGAGGGCGAAGGCCGCCTGGTAGATAGCGTCCTCCTTCTCAGACTTCGCGAGCGTATTCTCGATGTTCGGATCCTCGCTGTTCTGACGCGCGTAGTAGGAGAAGTTTGCGCCCGAAACATTCACCTGCTGCAGAAGCTGCTCTGCGAGGAGCTCATCCGAGACCACGATTTCCTGCACACGGATGATCTTCGCATCTGCATCGGAGACCTCGGAATCCACATCCGAGATCAGGTACTCGGCGGTCTTGCAGGCCACGAAATACTCGGTATAGATCGAGATGACATCCTCGAGCGTGCAGTCACCCATGAAGGCCATATCCTCTGCGCTCAGGCCGTCGTAGAAGTCGTGTGCGACAGTACGGATCTTCTCCATATCCGTCGAGGTCGCGATGATCCCCTTCTCGGTCGCCAGCAGATTCAGCGTCTTGATGTCCTGAAGAAACTCCTTCATCTTCGCAACGAAGTATGGACCGTAGGTACTCTCCTGCTGGTTTTCCACCGGCAGATCCCAGATTTCCGCACCGAGCTGATTCTGATAGCGGTTTCGCTCGGAGCCGATCACGATCATCGCCTGTGCCTCCGTATAGCCGTCGACATCCTCTGTTTTACCCGTGATTTCGATACCCTTACACGAAATGAAGCTGCATGCCATCAGCACGCAGCTCAGTACAAGCACTGTTTTCTTGAAAAGTCGTTTAAACGTCATTCAGTAGTTCTTTCTTTTAATAAAAGCCGCGCATCCAGAAGGCCGTCGCGATGCCGAGGATCGCCCCCATCAGCACCTGCAGCGGTGTGTGGCCGACATACTCTTTCAGCTTCATCTGAAACTCCTCCGGCTTCCAGTTAAACGGGTTATCCTCGAGGATCTTATTGAGAAGCACCGCCTGCTTTCCGGTCTCCATGCGTACGCCGGTCGCATCGTACATGACGACGCTGGCCAGGATGAAGCTGACCGCGAAGGCCGGCGACTGGAGTCCATACTGGAGTGCGGCAGCGGTCGTCAATGCCACAACCGTAGAGGTGTGGCTCGACGGCATCCCACCGGATCCGGTGAGACGCTCCCAGCTGATGCCGTGGTTAAGATAGGCATCCAGCGCAGTTTTGATCACCTGCGCGAGAAACCAGGAAACCACCGCCGAAACCAGCATATAGTTCTGTAATAAGTCATCCAAAAAATTCATCTAGTATGTTCTTTCTGATTAGTACCCTATGAGCCAGTCATACAGCTCCTGGTACTTCATAGCGCTGGTCTTCCAGGAATAGTCCGCAGCCATCGCACGGTCCACGAGCTTGTTCCACTCACGCTTATGGTCGTAGTATACGCTCTCGGCATAGCGGATCGTGCCGAGCATCTCATGCGCGTTGTAGTTCGAGAAGGAGAAGCCGTTTCCGCTATCCTCGTACTCGTTATATGGCTGTACGGTATCGCGCAGACCACCGGTCTCACGTACGATCGGAACCGTTCCGTAGCGGAGGGCGATCAGCTGGCTGAGTCCGCACGGCTCGAAGAGGGACGGCATCAGATATGCATCGCAGGAAGCATAAATCTTATGGCTGATTTCATTGGAATAGTAAATCTGTGCGGATACCTTATCATGGTACTTCCAGTCATAGTGACGGAACATGTTCTCATACTTCTCATCCCCGGTACCGAGCACCACGAACTGGATATCATCCTGGCAAAGCTCATCCATGATGCACTCGACGAGATCGAGACCCTTCTGGTCGGTGAGACGGGATACGATACCGATCATCATCTTGCCCGGATCCACGTTCATGCCGAACTGCTCCTGGAGTGCCTTCTTGTTCTTCGCCTTCTCCTTCCGGAAGTTGCGTGCGTTGAACGGCTTTACGAGGTACTTATCCGTCTCCGGATTCCAGTCATCATAGTCGATGCCGTTAACAATGCCGCGGAGATCATGCGCACGTGCACGAAGCAGTCCATCGAGGCCCTCTCCGTAGAACGGCATCTTGATCTCCTCCGCATAGGTATCGGAAACCGTCGTGATCGCGTCGGCATACACGATACCACCCTTCAGGAGGTTACCATCCTTCTTACACTCGAGCTTATCCGGTGTGAAGTAGTAGTCGGACAGCTGGGTGAAGCGCTGGATCGTCTTCACATCCCATACACCCTGGAACTTGAGGTTATGAATCGTCATCACCGACTTGATGGAGCGGTAGTACTCTCCGCCGGCGAAGCGGTCATGCAGCAGTACCGGAACGAGACCGGTCTGCCAGTCGTGACAGTGGATCACATCCGGATGCCAGTCGAGCAGCGGCAGCGCAGACAGCGCTGCATAGCAGAAGAAGCAGAACTTCTCGAGATCCCAGTACCAGTCACCGTATGGACGGTCACCGGAGAAATACGACTCGTTGTCGATGAAGTAGTAGGTCACGCCCTGGTGCTCATACTTCAGGACACCGACATAGCGGTCCTGTCCGAGATAATTCATATAGAAGTGGGTCACGTACTCCATCTTCTGGCGCCACTCCCACGGGATGCACATATACTTCGGAATCATGACACGACAGTCATAGTACTGCTTGTCGATGGTCTTCGGAAGCGAGCCGACGACGTCCGCGAGTCCGCCCGTCTTGATGAAAGGCACGGCCTCCGATGCGAGCATGAGTATGTTTTTCATTATAGTCCTCCGGTCCATATTTCTTAAATAGAAATATAAATTATAGATAGCATCTATTTTAATCCTTCGTCAAGCGCTACGCAAGGCTTTTAGCTTCGTTCGGCCAATGCCGTCGACCGGCACGCACTCACCGTCGCGCCAGCTTCTTCAGCTCCCGCGCGTTCGCGAGCACTGCGTCCGTGATCTGGCCACCCGCAAGCAGTCGCGCAAGCTCAAGAACGGATTCTTCTTCCGAGAGCGCATGGATCCTGGTATGTGTATGGCCGTCGGACACCGACTTCTCGATGCAGAAATGCTGATCGGCCTTCGCTGCGATCTGCGGCAGATGCGTGATCAGGATGACCTGGTGAAGCTGTGCAATCTTCCGGAGCTTCTCTGAGACTTTCTCTGCCGTCCGACCGGAGATACCGGTATCGATCTCGTCGAAGATCAGGGTCGGGATCTCATCGCTGTCGGCCAGCACAGTCTTGATGGACAGCATGATACGGCTGAGCTCACCACCGGACGCCACCTCACTGAGCGGTCGCAGCGGTTCACCTGGGTTCAGGCTCACGACAAAATGGGCCTCATCCATACCATTCGCCCCCGGCTCCTTCAGTGCGCTGAGCGGAAGCTCGAAGCGGATATCCAGGAAGCCCATCTCCGACAGCTCCTGACGAATGCGCTCACTCAGCTGCTTCGCGCCCTTTTCACGGGCCTTCGTGAGCTCTGCACAGCGTGCCCGAAGCACGGACTCCGCCTTTGCCACGGCCTTCTCGCAGCGTGATCGTGCCGCATCATAGTCCTCGAGCTCAGCGAGGCGCTGCTTCTTCGCCACGAGGGTGTCCTCCACCTTCGCGACAGTTCCGCCATACTTCATCATGATCGAGCGGATATAGTCGAGCCGCTCCGTCACCAGCTGGAAATCCTCTTCGTCGTACTCGTTGTCCTCCATATAGTGGTCGAGCGCACGCACGGTATCCTCGGAGATCGAGGAGAGGTCATACAGGCTGTCGCTGACGTTCTGAAGCGCGCTGTCGTACTGAAGCGCATCCTGCATCTCGTGGATCGCCGACGAGAAATCAACGCCGGCGAGGATTTCCCGCGTCCGTGCGACCGAACCGTAGATGCGCTGCGCATTCTGGTACTTCCGGTACTTCTGGGCGAGCTCTTCCTCCTCACCCTCGCGCAGTGCCGCCTTCTCGATATCGTCGATCTCAAACTGCAGGAAATCAAGCTCCCGCTGACGCTGCGCCTCATCCATGTCGAAGCCGGCGAGCTTCTCCCGGAGCGCCGTCCAGTCATGGTACTTCTCTGCGATCTCCGCACGCAGTGCCCCGGTCTCCTTCTGCTGGAAATCGTCGAGGATCTTCAGATGGTAGCCGTCCCGGAGGAGCGACTGATGCTCATGCTGCCCGTGGATGTCGATGAGGAGCTCTGTTACCTTCCGGAGCTTCGCGAGTGTCACGGTCTCATCATTGATCTTGATTTCCGAACGCGTAGCGGAGATCTTCCGGCGGATGATGAGCTGCCCGTCCTCCGGCTCGATGTCGAGCGCCCGCAGCTTCCCGACGAGTTCCTCGCTGAAATCACCGAAGACAAGCTCCACGAGTCCATACGGTTGTCCGCTGCGGATCATGTCCCGGCTGGCCTTCGAGCCCAGCGCAAGATTGATGGAGCCGATCAGGATCGACTTTCCGGCACCCGTCTCACCGGTCAGAATATTGAGCCCTGGCTCGAACTCCACCTCGGCGGAGTCGATCAGGGCGAGATCCTTTACATGAAGATGATATAACATATGCGTTTCCTCCGAAACTTCCGTTATATGTAGTAAGACCGGACGCCGTAGCGCCCAGTCTGCATGATTCTTCCACCTGCGTACGCTGCGGAGATTCTCTGTACCTGGATGCTCCGTCAGCTCTTCTCTCCGAGGAGTCCTCTGACCTTATGCATGATACGCTCCGCATCGTCACCATTTTTCGTTGCACACATGATGGTATCATCGCCGGCCAGCGTGCCGACGATTTCTTCGAAGCGGAAGTGATCGAGCGCCGCCGCGACCGCGTTCGCCATACCGGACATGGTGCGGATCACCAGCAGGTTTCCTGCCGTATCCATACTCATCAGCGCCTCGCGCAGTACACGGATATACTTATCAGCGTACGCCTGCTCCTCCGGCTCCAGCAGCTGGTAGTACTGTACGCCACCCGGTCCCGGGACCTTGCTTAGCTTGAGCTCCTTGATATCACGAGAAACGGTCGCCTGCGTCACCTTATAACCTTCCTGGTTCAGGATATCCGCCAGCTCCTCCTGCGTTGCGATACGTGTATGCTGCACGAGATCGATGATTTTCTGGTGTCTGGATTTCTTCATTTGTAAACCTCTTCATGGATGCTGCCGCTCCCGGCAGCGCTCGTATCACCGGTGTCCCCACGTCCCTCGGACGCACCCGTGGTCTTTCAGCCGGGCATCTTCGACGCCCGCGTACATCAGTCTTCGTCGTCCATCTTCTCGCGCAGGGTCTCCAGGAAGCTGGACGCGCGAAGCTTCACGAAGGTGGTCATCTCATTCGCACGCCGCACCTTCACGACGTCGCCCGGCTGCAGACGCACGATCCGCTCACCGTCGAAGGCCACGATTTCATTTTCCGATTCGATGCGCACCTCGATATGGCTGGTATCCGGCAGGATCACCGGTCGGCTGTTCGTCGAGTGGGCGCAGATCGGCGTCATGATGATGACCCTGGTCTCCGGTGCCGCGATCGGTCCGCCCGCCGACAGATTATAGGCCGTCGAGCCGGTCGGCGTCGCGAAAAGGATGCCATCCGCTGTATAGTGACTGAGCTCCTCGCCATCACAGAGCACCGTGAAGCGCAGCACGCTGATGCCCTCACAGCGTGAGATCAGGATCTCATTCAGCGCGGTTCCGCGGCGGATCACCTCGCCATTTCGACGCACACTGCCATGCAGCATGGCGCGCACATCGCGTGTATAGTCATGGGCGAGGAGCCGATCAAGCGCACCCGGGATCTGGTCCGCCTGCGAGACCTGGGTCAGATACCCCAGGTGGCCTGCATTGACCCCGAGCAGCGGTGTATCCTGTCCGCGCAGCACGCCCGCGAGACGAAGCATCGTGCCATCACCTCCGATGGAAATGATGGCGTCCGCATCCGAGAAGTCGTCCCGTGTATACTCACCGTACAGCGCCTTCACCTGCACATCCCGCACCTCGAGGTACTGCCGGATGCTCTCTGCATAGCGGCAGGAGTCCGGCTTTTTCGCATTTACTACCAGTGTGATATTCATGTCTCATCATCTCCCGAACCAGAGGATCCTCTATCCGCGCGCATCGCCCTCACTTGATGTCGAGCATCGCGTGGGATGCCTTTACGACCTCCACCGCACGCGCATGCAGCCACGCCGGTGCCGGGCTTTCCTCCCCCTCGGTCGGCCAATGCTTCGGATCCGCTGCATCGTCACCGCCGGCCGCGTTTTCTTCGTGCTCCGCTGCGTCCGGCTTCTCCACCGTCGCGTCGGAAACGGTCATATCATCGTTCTCCGTTGCGGTATCCGGCCGGAGCATCAGCTCTGCGAGGTACTCGATATTCCCCTCCGGTCCCTTGATCGGACTGAAGGTCAGCTCCTTCAGCATGAAGCCGAGGGCATAGGCGGCGGTGATGGTCTTCTCGATGACCTCGACATGGACCGCCTTATCACGGACCACGCCCTTCTTGCCGACCTGCTCTCTACCCGCTTCGAACTGCGGCTTGATGAGGCAGACGACCTGACAGTCCTCGGCGATCAGGGTCTTCACCACCGGCAGCACGAGCTGCAGACTGATAAAGCTGACATCGATAGACACGAGCCGTGCCTTCTCTCCGATATCCTCCGGCTTCACATAGCGGATGTTTGTCTTCTCCATGCAGACCACACGCGGATCGTTTCGGAGTTTCCAGTCGAGCTGGCCGTGGCCGACATCGATCGCGAAGACCCTGACCGCACCGTTCTGCAGCATGCAGTCGGTGAAGCCGCCAGTGCTGGCACCGATATCGAGGCAGACCTTGCCTTCACAGGATACGCCGAACTCGCGGATCGCCTTCTCGAGCTTCAGACCGCCACGGGAGACGTACGGAAGCACGTTACCGCGGACCTCGATCTCGGATTCCGGATCGAAGGTAGAGCCGGCCTTATCTTCCTTCTGGCCATCGACATACACGATGCCGGCCATAATGGTGCGCTTCGCTTTTTCTCTGGATTCTGCCAGTCCTCGATTGACCAGCAGCACGTCAAGTCGTTCTTTCTTCACTGATGACTCTTTCCGGGCTGTGTTCTGCCCTTTGTATTCTTCTACGCCCGGGTCGGCGATGCACATATTCTGGCGCATCTGTCCCCGTTCCGGCGCGTTTTCACTTCGTTTCGTCCGCCGGTTCAGCGCCCGCGGAGCTCTCTTCGTTCCGCTCGTCTGCATTGGCCGGATCCCCCGCCGGAATCACGCCCTCCTGGCGGAGCCGCTCGATGATCGAGTCGCTGTCGATGCCGAGGTAGGCGCGGAGCTTCGTCACATCGCCGTGCTCCACGTACTTGTCCGGGAGGGTGATCGTCACGACCTTCACCTCCGGATGATGCTCATGGATATACGCCTCGACCTGGATACCGAAGCCACCCTGCTTCACGTTCTCCTCGAGGGTCACGATCGTGGTATGGTTTTCTGCGAGACGATCCAGCATATCCGTATCGATCGGCTTCACGAAGCGCGCGTTCACGAGCGTCAGTTGATGGCCGTAGGATACGGCCTTTTCACGTATGTGATCCGCCGTGGAGACCATCGAACCGACGGCCACGAGGGCGATATCACTGCCCTGATAGAGAAGCTCGGCGCGGCCATGCTCGATCGGTGCCGCAAATTCACGAAGCCCCTGGTAAGCCGCACCACGCGGATAGCGGATGCTGATCGGCAGCGGATACTTCATCGCAAATGCCAGCATCGCTGTGAGCTCATCGGCGTTTTTCGGTGCCATCACCGTCATGTGCGGGATGTGCGTGAGATAGCTGTAGTCGAAGATCCCCTGGTGCGTCTCACCGTCGGAGCCCACGAGGCCGGCACGGTCGATGCAGAACACGACTGGCAGCTTCTGGAGGCAGACGTCATGCACGATCTGGTCGTAGGCACGCTGCAGGAAGCTCGAGTAGACCGCAAACACCGGCTTCAGGCCGTTGCTTGCCATACCGGCGGCACAGGTGACGGCGTGCTGCTCCGCGATGCCCACATCGAAGAAACGATCCGGGAATTCCTTTGCGAACGCACTGAGCCCGGTACCGTCCGGCATCGCAGCGGTGATGCCGACGATTTTTTTATTTTCGCGGGCGAGACGGCACAGCGTCTTCGAAAAAACAGAGGTGTAGCTCTCCTTCGATGGCGAGAGCGCCTTTCCGGTTTTCTGATCGAACGGAGAAACCCCGTGATAGTGCGCGGGATTCTGCTCTGCCGGTGCATAGCCCTTGCCCTTCGTGGTCAGGACGTGCACGAGCACCGCGTGGTCGATCTTCTTCGCCTCCTCGATGGTCCGCTCCACCTCACGGATGTTGTGACCGTCGATCGGCCCGAGGTAGGTGATGCCCATATCCTCGAACAGCATGCCCGGAATGAGGAGCTGCTTGAGCGAGTTCTTCGCCCGCTGCACCCGCTTTACGAGCTGTGGTCCGACGCCCGGTACGCGCATCAGCGTACTGCCGACATCGATCTTCAGCTGATTATAGCCACGGTTCGAACGCAGTCCGTTCAGGTACTTCGACATACCGCCGACGTTTCGGGAGATCGACATCTTGTTGTCGTTCAGCACGATGATGAAGTTTTTCTTCATCTGGGCTGCGTTATTGAGTCCCTCATACGCGAGGCCACCGGTCAGCGCGCCATCGCCGATGACGGACACGACGGTATAGTGCTCGCCCTTGATATCGCGGGCCGCGGCGATGCCGAGCCCGGCGGAAATCGAGGTGGAGCTGTGGCCCGTACCGAAGCAGTCAAACGGACTCTCCGCCCGCTTCGGGAAGCCGCTCATGCCATGATACTGCCGGAGTCCGTCGAAGTTTTCCTTTCGACCGGACAGGATCTTATGAGTATAGGCCTGATGGCCTACATCCCACACGATCTTATCCTCTGGCAGATCAAGGGCCAGATACAGCCCGATGGTCAGCTCCACCACCCCGAGATTCGAGGCGAGGTGGCCTCCGTACTCGGAGGTTTTCTCTATGATAAATTGTCTGATTTCGGACGCGAGTTTTCTGAGCTGATGATCATTCAGTTTCTTCAGATCCTCCGGTCCATGTATATCATCCAGTAGCATACTTTTCACTTATCCCGGTGCACGTTTCGCCGCTGTCTCTGCTCCACGTTCCGGTACAGCGTCACGAGCATCCGCCTGCAGCGTCCTGCTGCCACGTCCGCCTGTGAACGCATTCTCCTTTTTACTTTTTCCGATGAATCAGCTCTTCGGTGAGTGCGATGAGGAACTGACGGGCGTCTTCATCGACCTCCAAAAGGCTCTTCAGTCCCTCGATGGCTTCCTCCGAGAGACGCTGCACCTCGGCCTGGGCCGCCTCGAGTCCGTGAATCGACACCCAGGTCGTCTTGTTGTTTTCCTCGTCCGAGTGGATCGGCTTCCCCAGCACCTCCTGTGTGCTCGTCTCGTCGAGGATATCATCCTCGATCTGAAAGGCCACACCGATGCTGCGGGCGATGCCTTCGAGCCGCCGAAGCTCCATCTGCGATGCACCTCCGAGAACCGCGCCCATCATCATGGCGGCCTCCAGCAGTGCCCCGGTCTTCAGCTCATACACAAACTGAAGCTGCGGCTCACTGAGCGGCTTTCCGGTCATCTCGACGTCGACGGTCTGACCGCCGAGCATGCCATCGACACCGGACTTTCCGGCGAGGATAGCCGTCGCCTTCAGTACGGCGTTGGCAAACTTCGAGGATTCATCCGGGCTGTCCACGCCACCGGTCACGGCCGCACGGGAAAGCTGGCGGAGATACACCTCCGTCACCCGCTGAAAAGCATAGAGGGAGAGTGCATCCCCTGCAAGGGTGCCCATGTCCTCGCCGAACCTATACCAGGTCGATTCCTGACCACGACGATACTGATCCCCGTCCATGCACGGAAGGTCATCATGGCAGAGCGAGAAGGTATGGATCATCTCGATCGCCCCCATGAAGGCCTCGACGATCGGCTTCATAAAGCGGTCCCAGCCGGCGTCCTTTCGGTCCTTGTAGAGCGCATAGCACTTCTTCACGAGGATCGGACGGATCCGCTTTCCGCCGGCGGTCACGGAATACTGCATCGCCTCCAGCACGGTCTTCTGCTGTCCCTCCACCTTCGGGAGCTGCGCGAGGACGATCGCGTCGACCTCCGCGACTGTCGTTTTCAGTTCAAGAGAGAAATCCTTCATCATCCAGCACCTTTACCTGTTTTTCGATTCGATCGATACTGTCATTTGCACTCCGGAGAAGCGTCACGCCCTTCTGATACATATCGAAGGTCTTCTCGAGACTCTCCTCACGGCTCATCTTCTCGACGAGCTCGTCAAGCTCTGCAAACACCTCCTGGAGAGGCTTCTGTTCCTTTTCTTTTTCTGCGGCGGCTGCCGCACTCTTTTTCACCGGCATAACTATCCTTTCCGAATTTACTTCGTCGTCGTGATCTGCTCCACCCGACTCCGGAAGCTTCCGTCCTGAAGCTGCGTCGTAATCAGCTCACCGATCGCCAGCTTTCCGACCGAGTCCACGCGATGTCCCTCGGCATCCTGCACATAGCCGTAGCCACTGCTCAGCTTCCGAAGCGGACTCACGCCCTCGAGCTTTTCGGTCCGGAGCGCAAGCCCATGACGGGCGCGGTCCAGTGTCTGCGTCATCCACATCGGCAGCGCATCGTAGCGGTGCAGCTGCTCCTTCGCGCCGTGCAGTCGCTGAAGCATCTGCTCCCGGAGGCCGCTGTAGCCCGCCAGCCGGTCCTTCGCCTGCTGCAGCTGTGTCTTCATCTCTGTGCGTAAGCCGTCATAGCGGCGTGCACGGTCCTTCGCGTCCTGCAGCTTCTCCCGCATCGCATCGCGGAGCTGCGTCTCGTACTGAAGGCTCCGCTTCTGGTACTCCTTCAGGATGCTGCCAGGGCTCAACTGGTTGAGCCGCAGCTTCTCCATCGCGAGCCGCTGACGCTCATCCTGTATGCGCTCGTTCATCACGCTCCCAAGGGTCGCATGCCAGCCTGCCATCTCCTCCATCAGCTTCTGATAGTCGAAGACCGCAAGCTCCGCGCCTGCACTCGGGGTCGGTGCACGGAGATCCGCGACATAATCTGCGATGGTCGTATCCGTTTCATGGCCGACCGCGCTGATGATCGGGGTATCCGCCTCGAAGATCGCCCGGGCCACGGGCTCTTCGTTAAACGCCCACAGGTCCTCGATGGAGCCACCGCCACGTCCGACGATCAGCACGTCGAGGCCCAGCTGGTCCAGTGTCCGTATCCCATGTACGATAGACGGAACCGCCCCCTCCCCCTGCACCAGTGCCGGGTAGAGGACGATCTCCACATATGGATTCCGTCGTTTCGAGATCTGGATGATATCGCGGACAGCTGCGCCGGTTTTCGCGGTCACGACACCGATCCGCTGCGCATACTTCGGGATCGGCTTCTTATACATCGGATCGAAGAGTCCCATCTCCTCGAGCTCCTTTTTCAGCTGCTCGAAACGGATGTAGAGATCTCCGATCCCATCCGCCATGAAGCGCTTCGCGTAGATCTGATAGCTGCCGCCACGCTCATAGACGCCGACACTGCCCGTACAGAGTACGCGCATGCCATTCTCCAATTTAAACGGAAGCCCCGCACGGTCACCGGCAAACATGATACCGGAGATCTGCGAAGCTGCGTCCTTCAGTGTAAAGTAAATATGCCCGGTCGGATGGTATTTCAGGTTTGAAATCTCACCCTGGATCGTGATATTTTTCAGTGCGAAATCCGATGAAAACATGTTTGCGATATATCGGTTCACCTGGGACACAGTATATGCACGACTGTCTTTATTCATAGGAATCCTTTATTCTTATCTGTTGCGGTTCACGATGATCTGAACGCCCTTACCGGCAGTCTTCTTCTCCGTGAGCTCACCCTGCTGCTTACGTGGTGCCTTCACGCTTCGCGTCGATACGCGGTCGCTGTTCACAAGACGTGCCAGGACACCATTGACGAAGGAGCCGGACTCGTCGCCACCATACTTCTTCGCGAGCTCGACCGCCTCGTTGATGGCTACCCTGTCCGGGACCGTCTCGTCATACTCGATCTCATAAAGTGCGAGACGAATCGCCGTCAGGTCGGTCTTCGTCATACGATCGGTCTTCCAGCCCTCGGCAGCGGAATCGATACGCGCATCCAGCTCCGGGAGCTTCGCGGTGATCTTCTCCACCTCCGCCTCCAGACGCTGCTGGTCCTCCTCGCTCAGATTCTCGATGTGCACGACGCCATCGCCATCCTCGTAATCCGGGGACTCGAAATAGCGTGCGAGCTGCTCCGGAATCTCCTGCCCAGGGTAGAACTGTGTGCAGAACAGGAGCTTAAACTTATGATCTCTTTCTTCTCGTTTATTCATGATTTCCTTACCTATACTTTATTTCAACTCACTCGTTCTCAGCATTGACCACACCGGCGATGCGGATGTTGACATCCAGCACACTGAGACCGGTCATGGACTCGATGGCCGAAGCGACCTTATCCTGTACGTTTCTCGATACATCCGGGATGGAGTAACCGTACCTTACGTTCAGGCTCAGCTTCACGGAAACGTGCCCATCCTCGATGCTGATGCTTACACCCTTACTGAGGTCGCGGATACCCATTCTGGAGATGATCTCGCCGGACCAGCCGCCATACATGGAATCGACACCCTTTACCTCGGTCGCTGCGATGCCTGCGATGATCGCGACGACCTCATCCGCGATGACGATCTGACCATGCTCATCCTTCTCATATACAACATGTGTTGCTCTCTCTTCATTCTGTTCCATATAGAACCTCCGTATGTACTGCACCCGGGCATAATCCGAGAATTAAGACTAAACTATGGGAACATGATACCACAAAACATGCATAAAACCAATGTAAAAACATATTTTATGCATCCTGTCAACTTATCTCGATTGTAGCAGTTTTATATGATTTTAAACAGTAATATGTGCCTTCAGCTTATCAAAGGTCTTCTCGCCGATCCGTTTCACGTTCATGATTTCTTCCGGAGCGGCGAAACCGCCGTGGGTTTCGCGGTAAGCGATGATGTTTTTGGCAGTGGAGGGGCCGACGCCGGGGAGTGCGTCGAGTTCTTCCAGAGTGGCGGTGTTCAGGTTCACGCGTTTGTCTTCAACCGGCACCACCGTTGGATCAGCGGCCGATTCCGTCTGCGTTACCATCATCGAAGCATCTGTTACGTTCACAGCAGTGCTCGGTATGATCTGCGTGATCTGGTTTGCATCAGGCAAAGTTTTTTCTGTCGATTCCACCTGGCTTTCCATCGGCGTTTCAATTTCCTGTAGGATGGTCTGGCATGTTTCATCGTCTGTCGTCTCCGGCTGTAGATAGCTCTCGATTTTGAACTTCGTTTCCTGTACTTCTTTATCTTGATTTCTATTTGTTTTCACTGTTGATTCGTCCACGTTCGTCATGATCGCTGCATTCGTCACCTGGCCACGCTCAACGGTCATATAATAGAGGCCGGCGATTGCCATAAGGATGATCATCACGGTCTGGCGGATTTTTGCCAGTTTTTCTTTTCGTTTATGCTGCTCTTTCGCAGTCAGCGGATAATTTCCCATCTCTGTTCCTTTCTGTTTTCCACATTTCAAAGACACGCTGTCCTCCTCCCACAACGTCCTTTCGTTAATCCCACTGTCTGGGCAATGTTGCCGAAATCTTCATGTTGCCGTCCCTCCGGCCCCCTGCCGGAACTGTTACAAACTTCTACATCTTCGTCGTTTGATCGTGCATATCCGCTATTGACATGACTTTCCTCTGTTTTATAATGGTGCTTGATTGCTAGGGGCGCTTATGCTGAGAGGATTCTTCATAGAACCAACCCTTCTCACCTGATCAGGTCAGTACCTGCGTAGGGAAGCATGACAGCATTTTTCTGCTGTCTATATTCTGCCCCTCCTGGCCAAGTCACGGATGATCCGTGCGATTCAAAGGAGGTTTTTTTATGTCAAAAAATGTCAAGGTTCTGGTTTACTGTGCGGTATGCATCGCACTTGCGACGGTCACCTCGATGATCAAGGTGTTTGAGTTCCCGACCGGTGGCTCCATCACCCTGTGCTCGATGCTCTTCGCGATGCTGCCTGGCTTCTTTTTCGGTCCGGCGATCGGCATCGCGGCGGGTGTAGCCTATGGTATCCTGCAGTTCATCATTGACCCATACGTACTGACACCGGTACAGGCGATCCTCGATTATGTGTTCGCCTTCGGTGCATTCGGTATTTCCGGTTTCTTCGCAAGCCATAAGAACGGTCTTCGCCTCGGCTACATCGCTGCCTGCATCGGAAGATACGTCTTCGCCTTTCTGAGCGGCTGGGTATTCTTCGGTGAGTATGCCTGGGAGGGCTGGAATCCGGCAGCCTACTCTGCGGTCTATAATCTCATCTACATCGGTGCAGAGACGGTCATCACCCTGATCATCCTTTCGATCCCGGTGATGTCCACTGCCATCCAGCGCACGAAGCGCAGTGCACTGCAGTGACACGATATCCTGTTCTGCTTATCCACCATCGGTTCACCCGACTTCATGCAGCGTAGAAATGCCTCTGCGGGATATCTTTAAAGACCTTTACACCGTACAAAGTACGGATCGACCGGCCGACGGATGTGCTGTTCTATCCAAGGCCTTTACGCCGTATATATAGTCCACGATAAAGAGTGTCGCATACCGCGGCGCTCTTTTTTCTTTGCAGTTTTATCCAGCCGAAGACGCAGCTTCTGCACGCATGGTGATGCCATGCGTGCATTATGAAGTTTTAAATTTTGAGAACCGGACAGAAGAAATCTGCCCGTGATCGACACCTATTTGTCAGATACACTGATTCTACACGAACCGCCGAAGAAATACAAGAAGCCATCAAAAATCGGCGCCTGTCCATGCTTTTAATAAATCTCAGATATGCATTCCGTCACAAAAAAACTCGCCCGAAGGCGAGTTTTTTTTATCACTCGGGGCCAGATCAGGCTTCTCCGACTGAAATCCTGCCAGCAATATCCTCTGCGGTCATGGTCGACAGTGCGTCGATGAGTGCGATGTGGTAGCTTCCACTGCCGCGTGGGGCCGTCTCCTCTGCGATTTCACCGACGATGCCCATAAATGCGGTAGCGACCACCGCCGCGTGGAAAACCTCTTCGCAGGATGCCACCGCCAGGAAGGCAGTGAGCAGCTCGGTCGCCATGCAGCCGGTGCCGGTCACACGCGACATACGCGGACTGCCATTCTTCACGAAGCAGAGTGCATCCCGTGAAGCGACGATGTCCTCCCGGCCGGATGCCACGAGGATCATCGGAAACGCAAGCGTACGGAGGTAGTTCTGCATCCCGTGTGCCAGTGCGTCCCTGGAAAGTGCCGGATGCGCTGCATCAACGACCGCATCCACGCCTGTGCCGGTGTCTGTACCGGCGAGGAGTGCGTGGATCTCCGAGTAGTTTCCGCGGATAGCCGTCGGCTGCAGCTCAGAGAGCATACGGTGGAGCGCTTCGCGTCGGAAGGTCGAGCCGGAGATCCCCACGGGATCGATGACCCGCGGGATGCCCTTTTCCCGCGCCGCCTGTCCGCTCAGGAACATCGCGTCGAGGTATTCTGTGGCACCGAGGTTCAGCTCCAGCGCCTGACTGCCACGGGTGATTTCCGCCGCCTCCCGCGGATCATGCGACATGACCGGGCGCGCACCGATCGCAAGCAGGGCGTTCGCGCAGTCGTTGACCGTCACATAATTCGTGATGGAGTGCACGAGGGGCGCGGTGCGCTGAATCGCGTCCATCCATGTATATATCTGATTTCTGAAGTTTTCGTCGATCATTCGTGGCTCCTCACTCTCGCCGACTGCTGGCTGTCACTCGGCCTGCCGGCTTTTCCGTCATCCGCCGTACTGCTTCCGAGGCCAATGTCTCCATCCGGCGCCGCCCGGAAAGGGCCGCACGACGGGTGTCCATGGCACGCTCACTTCAGCATTTCCTTCGCACGCTCGAGGAAGCCGGTCTGGCTCAGCGCTACGGTGATGATCACCGCGATCAGGGTACCGCCGCAGGTGCTCACCAGGAACGGAACGACGAAGGTGAAGACGGCCGCCTTCGTGTTGCCCATGATGAAGGCTGCGATCGGGTAGGACAGGATGCCACCGATGATGCCGGTGCCGAAGATCTCGCCGACATAGGCTGCCGGAAGCTTCCGAAGCTTCTTATAAAGATAGCCAGACAGGAAGGCACCGCACATGGAGCCCGGGAACGCAAGCAACGAGCCGAGGCCCATCAGATTTCGGATGACACTGGCGATGAACGCCGCTGCCACGCCGTAGGCCGGGCCGAGAAATACCGCGCACAGCACATTGACGAGGTGCTGTACCGGCGCACACTTCGAGCCGAAAACCGGCACAGAAAAGGTCGAGCCAACCACCGCGATGGCGGCAAATACAGCCGCGAGGGCCAGCTTCTTCGTGTTTACACTTGTGGTTGCTACGCTTGCCGCAGCAGAATTTTCGTTACGCATCATGAATCTCCTTTTACAATCTAAGCATCGCCGAAGGAAGGTTCACCTCACCGCCTTACGAGGCCGTGTTCTTAACTGCCTGAGATCTGACCGCCTGCAGCCGGACCTCCACCGAGGTCGTTTTGCTGCTTCGCGGGTCAGCGGCTCAGACAGATGCCGAATAATCGCCCTGGATCCTGAAGCCGTGGTCCATCGGACCGCTGCCCTTTCCGAGATTCAGCATCGCATTCAGTGCGCCGGAGATATAGTTCTTCGCGTACTGTACGGATGTTTCGAGATCATATCCCTTGGCCAGATTCGACGCGATCGCTGAGGACAGCGTGCAACCGGTTCCGTGCGTGTTCGAATTCTCGATTCGTCTGCCGTGGAACCAGGTCACCTGCTCTCCATGCACGAGCACATCATTCGCATCGTCCAGGCTGTGGCCGCCCTTCGTAAGCACGGCACAGCCGAACGCTGCGTGGATCCGCTTCGCCGCTTCCACCATATCCGCGGAACTGCGAATCGTCATCCCGGACAGCACCTCACTCTCCGGAATGTTCGGTGTGATCACCGTCGCAAGCGGCAGCAGCTTCGACTTCAGTGTATCGACCGCGTCGTCACTGATCAGCTTCGCCCCGCTGGTGGCGATCATCACCGGGTCCACCACGATGTTTCTGGCCTTGTAGAATGTGAGTCTTTCTGCGATTACCTCGATGAGGCTACCAGAGGAAACCATTCCCGTTTTCACTGCATCCGGATAGATATCCGTAAAAATCATATCGAGCTGATCCTTCAGGAAATCAGGCGTCGACTCCATGATACTCTTTACACCGGTCGTATTCTGGGCAGTCAATGCCGTAATCGCGCTCATCGCATACACATGATTTGCGAGCATTGTCTTGATATCTGCCTGGATGCCGGCGCCTCCACAGGAGTCACTTCCTGCGATTGTTAATGCTGTATACATAGTACTCCTCCACACGCATTAATTTTGTATAGCGACCTGAGGTGGTGCCCCCAACCTGCCGCTGTGATGTATTTGAACGCTTAGCGCGGTCAAACCGTTAAAAGTGTCCGTCGGAACGTCTGCCACTGTCCATGCAGAGATCAGACATTCTTCCAGTCAGAAAGCGAAACCGCTGCTCTTCTGTCGGACGCCTCGTCACCGGTCGGTGACGATGTCATCTGCGATCGCCCGCAGCGTCCGCGCCGCTTCTGTGATGTCCGCTGCACCGAAGAGACTGCTGACGACGGCGAGTCCCGCAGCGCCATGGGCTTTCAGGGCGCCTGCATTGGCCGCACTGATCCCGCCGATGGCCACGACCGGAATCTGAACCGACGCTGTGATGGCCCGGAAGGTCTCGAGCGGCATCGTCTTCGCATCGAGCTTCGTGCTCGTGCCGAACACCGCGCCGGAGCCGAGGTAATCCGCGCCGGCCGCTTCCGCTGCCTGCGCCTCCGCCACCGTCCGCGCGGTTACGCCGATGATCTTCGCCGGACCGAGGCGACGACGGGCTTCCGCCGCCGGCAGATCACTCTGCCCGACATGCACGCCGTCGGCGTCCAGCTTCTGCGCGAGGTCGACATCGTTGTTCATGATGAACGGTACCCCATGCTTCCGGCAGACCGCCTGTACGGCCCGCGCGTCCTGCTCGAGCCGCGCGCCCGTAAGTTCCTTTTCACGGAACTGCACCATGGTCGCACCACCGAGGATCGCCTGCTCGACAGCCATGGTCAGTGCCTCTGTTTCGGAGGTCGAAGACTGCTTCAGGCAGTGCCGATCGGTGATCGCATATAATCGAAGTAAATCTCTATTCATAATTGTGTTTCTTTCAAATCACAAACAAAAAAGGCTGCCCGATCGGACAGCCTGGAATACGCGTGCAAAAAGCCCATCTCCCTACGTTGGCATGATCCAAATCAGGTTTCCAGGGTCCGGAACGCACAGTTCCCATCTCAGCCGGTTCTGACCGACACCCCCGTGTACTTTTATTAAACTTCGTCATTATAGCACGGGACAGGACGCTCAGCAAGGGCCCGACGGGCGGCAACATATGCCATACGGAGAGATCGTGTAAAATCAAGCCGGGGCCCCTTGCTGAATCACAGGGTTTTCTTTTGCGAAAAAATCGAGTATTATGACATCGAAGAATCACGAGAAAGAAGGAACATACGATGACATCAGGGGAGACGACGATTCGGACATATCTGGAGCGATTAGGTGCGCGGGAATCCGTGCCGGGCGGTGGAGGCGCGAGTGCGCTGGCCGGTGCCTATGGTGTAAGCCTCGGCATGATGGTCTGTGCATTCACCATCGGGAAGAAAACATATGCGGAGGTTGAGCCGCGCATCCGGGACATCGAGGCGCGGCTCGCGAAGCTGCGTGAGGCCTTCCTGGCGCTCTCCGACGAGGATGAGAAGGTGTTCCTGCCGCTCAGTCAGGCCTATGGCCTCCCGGACAGTACGCCGGAGGAGAAGGACTTCAAGGAGACGACCCTGGAAACCTGCCTGAGCACCGCATCCATGACACCGATCAAGGTGATGGAGCGGGTCTGTGAAGCGCTCGACTATCTCGGCGAGCTGGAGGCGCATGGCTCGAAGCTCATGCAGAGTGACGTCGGTGTGGCCGCTGCTTATCTCGGCACCGCCCTCGAGGGCGCGGTGATGAATGTCTACATCAACACGAAGATGATGAAGAATCAGAACCGTATGATCGAGCTCAATGAATACGCCCGAAAGCTGCTCATGGATGGCCGCGCGAAGAGTCGTCTGATCTACGAGGCGGTCGAGGATAAGGTGAAGCCGCAGTACGATCCGGAGCTGGACCGCATCGACCGGAACAAGGTGGACTTCTCGTAAGAGAGATGGCCCGGAGCCCTGCAGGCTGTTTCATAGCAGACAGCTGCATGCCCCGCGTAGAAGTCCCGAGCTACTCTATAGAAGAAAATCAAACAGATAAAACGAGAGAAAGTGTGAATATATGCAGGAATTAAGAGGAAAAATCATCGCAGATCAGATCAAGGGCGAGTGCCTGGACTTCGTCGGACAATACAACGGCATCCTGCCGGCGCTGGCGATTCTACGTGTCGGCCACAAGGAGGCCGATCTCAGCTATGAGCGCAGCATCAAGAAGCGCTTCATGGATTTCGGCCTGGAGGCGAAGGACTATGAGCTTCCGGAAAACGTATCGAACGAAGAGTTTCAGCAGGTCTTCGACTTCATCAACCAGGATCCGGAGATCCACGGCATTCTCGTGATGCGTCCGCTCCCGAAGCAGATCGACGAGGCAGCGATGCTTCGCAAGATGAATCCGCTGAAGGATCTCGACGGTATCACCGACACAAACGTCGCCGGCGTCATGCGTGGCGATGCGGATGCCTTCGCACCATGTACGGCCCAGGCCGTCGTGGAGATCCTGAAGGGCCATCAGATCGAGATGGCCGGCAAGGAGGTCTGCATCATCGGCCGCTCCATGGTGGTCGGGAAGCCGCTCAGCATGCTGCTGCTCCAGGAGAATGCGACTGTGACCGTCTGCCACAGTAAGACCGAAGACCTGAAGGCCGTGACCAGCCGTGCGGATATTCTGGTAGCGGCCATCGGTAAGGCGAAGTTCATCAGCAGCGGCTATGTGAAGGAGGATGCAACCGTCATCGACGTCGGTATCAATGTCGACGAGGCCGGCAATCTCTGCGGCGACTGTGACTGGGATCAGATCATCCTGAAGGCCGGAGCCGCTACCCCGGTACCAGGTGGTGTCGGCACCGTCACTACTGCTGTCCTTGCGAAGCACCTCGTCCAGGCCGCGAAGCTTCAGATGAAGCTCGCACCGATCGACGACAGCGCAGATGAATACCTCTCCTGATGCTATACAGGACACGATTTCCGTAGACACGTTGCATGATTCGAACCGAATTCATGCCTGCAATACCAAAAATAAACCCCGGCGGACTGCTCCGCCGGGGCTTTCTATTCCTATCTTCTTCGATATGCCATTTCGATCGTCGATGCCTCATGCCAGCTCTGCCAGCACGGCTTCCAGTTTTTCCTTCATCGCGTCGATGTGCTCATGCTCGATGACGAGTGGCGGCACGAAACGAATCGTGTTGTGCTCCGCCGCGATCAGGATGACCTGCTGCTCGAGCAGCATCTTCCGGACGATCTCCCCAGCCGGTACGGATGGGGAGAACTCGAGGCCCTGAATCAGGCCCATGCCACGGTGATCCTTCACCATCTCCGGGAAAGCGGCCTTCACTTCATCGAGGGCCTTCCAGAGGTACGCACCCTGTGCCTTCGCGTGGCCCGGGATATCTGCTTCCTTGAAGACATCCAGCACTGCGGATGCCGCGGCGCAGACAAACGGATTTCCACCGTAGGTGGAGCCGTGGTCACCCGGCTGCATCGCATGCGCAGCCTCGCCACAGGCGAGGAAGGCACCGATCGGCACGCCGTTTCCGAGGGCCTTCGCCACCGTCAGGACATCCGGCTTCACGCCGTAGGCCTGCCATGCAAACATGGCGCCGGAGCGGCCCATGCCACACTGGATCTCATCGAGGATCAGCAGCAGATCATGCTCATCGCAGAGCTGCCGTACGCCCCGGAGAAAGTCCTCCGTCGCCGGATAGATACCGCCCTCACCCTGGATCGTCTCCATGATGATCGCACCGGTGTTTTCATTGATCTGCGCCTTTACGGAATCGAGATCGTTGAAGGTTGCGAAGCGCACACCTCCGATCAGCGGCTCAAACGGCGCACGGTAGTGATCCTTGCCGGTCACGCTGAGCGCGCCCATGGAACGACCGTGGAAGGAGCCCTGCATCGCGATGATCTCGCAGCCGGCCCGGCCCTTATTATAGTGGTAGCGACGCGCGATCTTCAGCGCGCCCTCGATCGCCTCGGTACCGGAGTTCGTGAAGAACACACGGTCCATTCCGCTCGCCGCAAGCAGCTTCTCCGCCGCCTCGATGGACGGCTCATTGTAGAAGAGATTCGACGTGTGCAGCAGCCCCCGGTCGATCTGCTCCTTCATCGCCTGGTCCACCAGCGTGTTGCCATAGCCGAGCCCTGCCACCGCGATGCCCGCACCGAAATCGAGGTACGCATGTCCGCCCGCATCGTAGAGCTCGACGCCCTTCGCGTGATCAAACGCTACCGGAAAACGATTGTAGGTCTTATACAGTACCTGCTCGCCCTCCGTTACGAGGCGGTCATTCACGATATTTCCCTTCACGATGGAATCATCCATAAATTTCATTTTTTTCACCCCTCATCTGTCTATCCGCCGCATGTTTCGGCCAATGCACTCTCACAGCACCCGCCCGCACGGGCACTTCCGCCACGATGCGCAGCGCCTCTTCCCTGAAATTTTCAGAACCACGCGTCGATCGACTTCTCGATCATCGTGCCGATGCCCTGGTTCGTGAATATCTCGAGGAGCAGACAGTGCGGCACACGTCCGTCGAGGATATGCACACGGTTTACACCCTTCTTCATCGCATCGATGCAGTTCTGGATCTTCGGCAGCATGCCGCCGACCAGCTCACCGGCATCCATCATCTCCTGTGCCTGCTCGATGGAAAGCGTCGTGATGAGGGAGCTCTTATCGTTGAAATCCTTATATACACCCTCGACATCCGTAAGGAAGGCGAGCTTTTCGGCGTGCATCGCTGCCGCGATCGCGCAGGCCGCGTCATCCGCGTTGATGTTGTAGCTCTGGCCACGCTCATCGAAACCGATCGGACAGATCACCGGGATGAAGCCGTCGCTCAGAAGATCATCGATGATGGTGGTATCCACACCGACGATGTCGCCGACGAAGCCGATATCCTCTCCCTTTGAGTACTTCTTCACGCACTTCAGGAGATTTCCATCCTTACCGGAGATACCGACGGCCTTGCCACCGAGGTTGTTGATGAGCTGCACCAGGGACTTGTTGACCTTGTTCAGCACCATCTCGGCGATCTCCATGGTATCCTCATCCGTCACGCGGAGTCCGTTCACGAAGTGCGGCTCCATGCCGACCCTGCTGATCCACTTCGAGATTTCCTTGCCGCCGCCATGAACGATGATCGGCTTCAGGCCGACCAGTTTCAGGATCGCTACATCCTGCATGACATGCTTCTTCAGATTCTCATCCGTCATCGCGGATCCGCCGTACTTTACGACGACGACCTTATCCTGAAATTTCTGAATATATGGCAGTGCCTCGACAAGGGTCGCCGCCTTATCCATGATCCTGTTCTCGATTTCCATGTCAGCTCCTATAATCCGCGTTGATGTTTACGTACTCGTGGGTGAGGTCACAGCCCCAGGCCGTGGCCTCCTCTGTGCCCTCGTGCATCTCGATGAGCGCGGTGACCTCCTGGTAGCCGAGGATCTCGGATGCGTAATCCTCATCGAAATCGACCGGTACTCCCTGGTGGAAGACCTCGATCTTTCCGATGTCGTTGACGAAATACAGGTTCACCTTATTCGGATCGAAGCTCGCGCCACTGTAGCCCATCGCGCAGAGCACACGGCCCCAGTTCGCGTCGCGACCATAGATCGCCGCCTTCGTGAGCGTCGAGGAAACGACAGAACGTGCGATTGTCCGGGCCTCCTGCTTGTCCTTTGCCTGGGTGACATGAACCGTGAAGAGGTGGGATGCACCCTCCCCATCGGCCGCCATCTCACGTGCCAGGGTCTTCGACACCTGGAGGAGCGCGGTCTTGAAGGTCTCATAGTCCTCGCCCTCCGTATCGATGATCGGATTCTCCGCAGCACCGTTTGCGAGGATCACGCAGGTATCATTCGTCGAGGTATCGCCATCGACGGAGATCATGTTGAAGGTATCAACGACGTTCTCGCTGAGGGCCTTCTGCAGCAGCTCCTTCGTGATCGAGAGATCGGTCGTCAGGAAGCAGATCATCGTGCACATCTGCGGATGGATCATGCCGGAGCCCTTCGTCATACCGCCGAGGTGGACCTTCTTCCCGCCGATCGTGAATTCGAGTGCGAACTCCTTATTCGTCGTATCGGTCGTCATGATGGCCTTGCTGGCTGCGGTAGCGGCTGCCTCACTCGCCTCGAGCTTCGGTACCATCTCGGAAATCGCATTCTTCATCTTTTCGATCGGAAGCTGCAGACCGATGATACCGGTGGATGCCAGCAGCACGGAATCCGCAGAAATTACCTGACCGAAGGCCTCCGCGGTCGCGTCGGCCTCCTCCTTGCAGATATCCAGTCCCAGCTGACCGGTGCAGGCATTGGCGATACCAGAGTTGATGACGGCGGCATGGACCGGACGGCCACTGTCGACCAGTTCACGATCCCAGAGGACCGGTGCCGCCTTCACCACGTTGCTCGTGAAGGTACCGGCCACGACGCATGGCTTCTCGGAAAAAATCATCGCCATATCATCCCGACGCTTCGACTTGATCTTCGCAGCGGTCGCCGCTGCCATAAACCCCTCGGCAGCACAGATGCCACCCTTGACTGCTATCATTCCCATGACTACTCCCTTTTCATATCTGTTTTATGTCCATCGGTATTATGCGCGGACAGGTGATGGATGTCCTTCCGTCATCAGGTCAATGCTTCCGGAATCTCATCCTCACCTGTCCACCGAATGGATGATTACTTGTTATTTGTAAGATTCTGTACCTCGAGCAGCTTCATCGCACGTACCTTCTCTGGAAGACCGAAGAGGGTGATGAAGCCGGAGGCATCGTGGTGATCATACATGCTGCCCGTCGTGAAGGACGCCAGTGACTCGTTGTAGAGTGAGTACGGTGAGGTCGTGCCGGCCTTGATGATGTTGCCCTTGTACAGCTTCATCTTCGTCGTACCAGTCACATACTTCTGAGTGCTCTGGACGAAGGCCTCGAGTGCCTCACGAAGCGGATCGAACCACTTGCCCTCGTAGACGACCTGCGAGAACTTCACATCCACCATGTTCTTGAACTCCATGGTCTGACGGTCGAGGATCAGCTCCTCGATCTGCTTGTGTGCCTCCATGAGGATCGTAAGACCCGGGGTCTCATAGACGCCACGGCTCTTCATGCCGACGACACGGTTCTCGACGATGTCGATGATACCGATCCCGTTCTCACCACCGAGCTTGTTGAGCTCGAGGATGATCTCCTTCACGGTCATCTTCTGTCCATTCAGCTCGACCGGAACACCGTTCTCCCACTTGATCTCGACATCCGTATCATGATCCGGTGCCTTCTCCGGTGTCACCGACAGCATCAGCATATGATCGTAGTTCGGCTCCTGAGACGGATCCTCCAGCTCGAGGCCCTCATGCGAGATATGCACGAGGTTCCGGTCACGGCTGTAGGAATTATCCTCGGAGAAGGTGAGCGGGATGCCCTTCGACTTGATGTAGTTGTACTCATCCTCACGGGACTGGAAGGTCCAGATATCCGTCATACGCCACGGAGCGATGATATCAAGATCCGGGGCCAGTGCCTTGATGGCCAGCTCGAAACGAATCTGATCATTTCCCTTACCGGTTGCACCATGGCATATCGCCTTCGCGCCCTCCTTCCGTGCGATCTCGACCAGCTTCTTCGCGATCGCTGGACGCGCCATCGAGGTACCGAGCAGGTACTTGTTCTCGTAGGTCGCATTGGCCTCGAGACACGGAAGCACATAGTTGTCGCAGAAGTCGTCAGTGATATCCTCGATGTACAGCTTCGACGCACCCGAGATCTTCGCACGCTCTGCCAGACCATCCAGCTCGTTGCCCTGCCCTACATCGACACAGCAGCAGATCACCTCATAGCCGAAGGTCTCCTTCAGCCACGGCACGATACAGGTCGTATCGAGACCACCGGAATAAGCCAGAACGACCTTCTCACCCTGCGTGTTATTCTTTGGTACCAGATTACTCATAATCACTTCTCCTCTATAAAACGCCCCCGACGCATAAACGCATCCACGGAAGCACCCCTCATTTACGATGCCGTTATCATACGCCATCAAAAAACAGATTGCAAGCGCAAATTTGTATATTTATGCATTTAAAAATGTATTAATTTCCGTTTTTATGCATATCAAATGTATATTATGGCTGATATAACTCATTAATATACACCTTGCAAATGAATATGGCCCGGAGGACCGGCAACAGAAGCCATACGAAGAGGTCGTGAAAAATCAAAATTCCACCCCATAGAAGTACTTGGAGTGATTTTCCTTAGCACCCTCTGCAACGCTGAGTTTTCATAAAGAAAACTCAGTGATTGCAGAGGGCCTAGTACTTCTTAGGGGTGGAATTTTAGATTTTTCCGAGCTCGCAGTACTGTGCTTCTGTTGCCGGCCCTCCGGGCTCTTTCATTCATTCGTAGTTTCGAGCAGTGCCCCCGGCGCGCCCAGCGTCTTCCGGTTCCGCACACAGGTCTCCAGCGAAATCGCCTCATAAATATCCGGATCGATCTCGTCACATACTGTATGATACTCATCGATCGTCAGATCATCGAGCGCACAGCCCTTCTGCTCACAGAGCAGCACCAGCTCCCCGACGATGCCATGCGCCGTACGGAACGGCACACCCTTCCGCACGAGATAATCCGCCACATCCGTCGCATTCGTGAAGCCGAGCTTCGCCGACTCCTCCATCCGCGCCCGGTTCCAGCTCATGGTCGCCAGCATATCCTTCATGAGAATCACCGAATTCTGCACGGTATCCATCGCGTCGAACGCGAGCTCCTTATCCTCCTGCATATCCTTATTATAGGCGAGCGGCAGCCCCTTCATCACCGTCAGGAGACTCATCAGCGCACCATATACCCGACCGGACTTGCCACGGATCAGCTCCGCGATATCCGGATTCTTCTTCTGTGGCATGATGCTCGAGCCCGTCGAATACTTGTCCGAGATCTTCACGAACTTATACTCGTTCGAGTTCCAGATGCAGATTTCCTCGCTGAGACGGCTGAGGTGCATCTGGATCGTCGCGAGATCGAAGAGGTACTCGAGGAGATAGTCACGATCCGACACCGAATCCATCGAGTTCTCGGTCGGCTTCCGGAAGCCGAGCTTCCGCGCAGTGAAGTCGCGGTCGAGCGGGTAAGTCGTCCCGGCGAAGGCACCGGCACCGAGCGGACACTCATTGAGTCGGTCCCTGGTATCCCCGAGCCGGCTGACATCACGCAGGAACATCGCACGGTACACGCCCATGTGGTGCGCCAGCGTCGTCGGCTGGGCCTTCTGGAGATGCGTGAAGCCCGGCATATAGCTCGCCCGGTTCTCCGCCATGATCCCCTCGACCGTATCAAGCAGCGCCTGCATATGCCCAATCAGTTCATCGATGTGGTCCCGCGTATACATCTTCATGTCGAGCGCCACCTGGTCATTCCGGCTCCGTCCGGTATGCAGACGCTTCCCCGGCTCCCCGATGCGCTCCGTCAGCTCCGCCTCGACGAAGCTGTGGATATCCTCGGCGTCACCCTCGATGACGAGCTTCCCGTCCTCGATATCCTGCAGGATCCCCTTGAGACCCGCGATGATCGCCGCACTGTCCTCCTGCGAGATGATCCCCTGCCGTCCGAGCATCTCCGCATGTGCGATCGAGCCCGTGATATCCTGCCGGTACATCCGCTTGTCGAAGCTCAGCGACTCGTTAAATTCCTCCGTCCGCTGATCCTCCGCCTCTGTAAATCGTCCACCCCAAAGCTTCATAATTTCCCCCTCCGGACGTTTCCCGTCCTTTATTCTTCATGAATTGCGATGATCTCGAGATCCGCATCGTCTTCGTTTCCGTTCGTATCCTCTGCCAATGCTTCCGGCGTCGCATCGTCACCATCCGCAGGCGCCGCTGTATTCAGGTCATCCTCCGCCTGAAGTTCCTCCTCGAACACAGCTGCTTCGTCGTCCTCTACGACCGCATGTTCCGTGGTCGCAGACGGATCCGCATCTTCATCCTCCTGCGTCAGCTCCTCATATTCCCGGAGCCCGTCGCTCAGCAGTCCGAAGCGCCGTGTGATCAGCCAGATCGCCAGCAGCATCACGAGGCTGAGCACCGTGATGAGGCCGCCGAGGACGAGGCCCTGCGGCATGAAGCGCAGCTCGATCGTATGCGTGCCCGGCGTGAGCTCTACCCCGAGGAAGGTATCCTTCACCTCGGTGATGTCGGTCTCCACACCGTCCACGAAGATCTTCCAGCCCGGATCATACGGGATGCTCGTCATCATGACGCCACCCTTCTCCGTCGTGATCGTCCCGGAAAGCTTCGTATCCTTCCAGCTCGTGAGCTCCAGGCTCTCGTCCTGCAGCACATCCTGCAGCGCGCGCAGCGCGTTGTAATCGAAACGATATACATCCGCCGACACGCTCTGCCCCTCGGTCTTACTGTGCAGGGTCACGGTATCGCCAGCCTCAAGATAGCCGAGCTCCAGAAGATACCCGCGGTCGACATTGTTGAAGCTCTTCTCGGTGTAGCCGTAATTCGCGCTTACCTGCTTCACCGCCGCGTTGTTCACGTAGGCATAGTACTCCCCTGCCTGATCAGCCGTGAAGCTGTAGTCCGCGTCATAGAACTCACCCAGCACACTGTCCATGACCGGTGCACAGTCGAGGGCCTCGCACAGACTGTTCTGCGCCAGTGCCGGCGTGCCGGCATGGGTATCCCAGGCATCCAGCGCCGACCCAGGCAGCATATAGCCGAGCGGCAGTGCGAACTCTGTCTGGTAGATACTGGTCATACCGGAGCTCGCGATATAGCTCAGTCCCATCTCTCCCGGTGCCTGCGGTTCCTCGGAGTAGATGTCGTATTTCACAGACATCAGCATATTCATGAGCGGCGTGGAGCCGGTGATCGAGTAGGCGTTCGTCGAGGACTCCATGCCCATACGCTTGAAGAAATCCGAGCAGTGAGCGTACGCCGTCGATGAAAAGAGCGATACACTCGGGAAGTTCATCCAGGCACCGTCGTCCTTCGTCTTCCGCGTGATCTTCTCAAAGCGGTAGAAGCCGTCATCCTCTGCACGAACGGCCTGCACGAGCTTTTCGACATCCTGATTGTCACTGACATACGCCGTTCGTGAGGTCGTCGTCACCGAGGTCACGGCCATGTTGAGGGTTGCCTCCACGGAAACGACCACCAGCATCGCGATGGCCGTCCAGCGATGTGTCCTCTTCGTGCGTGTCCGCTCGGTATAGAGGAAGCCGTAGTACAGAAGCACGAACAGACCGCTCAGATAGAACACACTGAAGTGGATCGCATCATCCGTCACGACCTTCTGCGTGACGAGGAGAAACGCGATGGCCATCCCGAAGGAAGCATTGACCTCCCTCGCAGAGGAGGCTGCCCGATCGAGCCAGGCCTCGTAGCAGAGCACGAGGATAAGGAAAATATATATGAAACTCTGGCGACATGGAAGTGAATTCGGGTAATGGAAGCCATGCCAGATGAAATTCAGGATGTTGACGCTGAAGCTCAGATAGAAGAAAACGAGCAGGAGGCCGTTTACGATCTTCTCCCGAAGCCCGATTTTCCGGTTCATGAAGTACAGCGGCAGCAGCAGGAACACGAGTGCGCCGGCGTAGATGTTCGGCCAGTGATCGAGGCCCTGCTCCGTCTCAACGAATGGCATATGCCGCGCGAACATATCGATGATCGTGAAGTACTGCGTCGCGGTCTGCGGGAAGTTCACGTCACTCGACGCCGTCATCTGCAGCGCATAGATCTCCGGCAGCAGTGTCACCGCTGCCAGTCCGCCCGCGATCAGAGAGTAGATCCCGAAGCGCAGGACACGAAGTCCCACGACACGTGCATCTCCGATCCCCTCGAGAACATTGAGACAGATGAAGTAGATGACCATGAAGATGCAGGTCATGATGGAAATATAGTAATTCGAAAGAATCGAGAGTCCCAGTGCGATCACATAAAGCATCGCGCTCTCCCCCCGCACGAGACGTTCGAACCCCAGCATGATCAGTGGAAACAGGATGATGCAGTCGAGCCACATGAGATTCCAGCTGTACGCAGAGATATAGCCGGACAGCGCATACAGAATCGCGATGAAGCTGCAGCCGAGTGTCTGCTGCGGAAAGCGGCGACGCAGGTACCAGCACATCGCAACACCTGCGAGCCCGATCTTCACGACGATCATATAGGTCATAAACTCGAGGATCAGTCCCTTCGGGCAGAGGAGCAGCAGCCAGTTCAGCGGGCTCGCGAGATAGTAGGCGTAGAGCGCGCTGAAATTGATGCCGAGACCGACATCCCAGCTGTACAGCAGTGAACCGCCATGATGGAGCTTATACTGAAACTCCGAGAAAAACGGCGCATACTGATGATACATATCGGTACGCAGAAAGGTTTCCTGTCCGAACGGAAAGATCCCCCGGAAAATAAAAATCAGAATCATCGCCACGACCGGGACGATAAACGCGATCAGGCAGGCTCTCCTGCCCTGCTTACTGTGCTTTTCCATCTTACAGCTCCTTTATGCATGTCTTTTTCCGGCGCCATGCAGACCTCAATATCCTCATATCCACAGTATGAACGAACAGGCTTCCGGCCATCACGGCGCTTCATCCTTCGCCTTCCCAAACACGAGAAACTTACTGAAAATATAATTCAGCACCGTCACGACCACCTGCACCAGCAGCTTCGCCAGCTTGTCATTCATGCCGAGCAGTGTCACCGTCACAAACATGATCAGCATATCGAGCAGCAGTGTGCCCACACGTGACATGTAAAAGCGGGCCGCCTCCGCACGCATCTTCGTACTGTGACTCTCAAACACGAATTTCCGGCTCATAAAATACGCGAAGGTCACCGCCGCGACCCAGGACAGAATATTCGCCAGCTGCAGCAGCAGCGGATTCCCCGGATCCAGCACCGTCAGCACGAGCCCATAGTAGACCCCGAGACTCACCACGGTCGTCAGCACCCCGACGATCAGGTAGTGCACGATTTCCTTGTAACGCGCATATAAACTCTGAAGCAGGTTCATAATAATCTCCTTTATGATCATCAACAGGGTAGAGTATACATAAATCCCCCATTCTTCGCAAGAAGACGGCATCACGGCTTCGGCAGGCAGGGGCCACGGCTTAGAGTTCACCGATCTCGGAGTACTGTGACTCCGTTGCCGCCCCTCCGGGTCCCCAGCCTAAACTGTCACCACCATCACAACGAAATGCAATTAAATTGTGTGAAACTGACTTTTCGAAAAGGAATTTTTGATATAAACTATATGTAAATTATGGTTAACTGCAAATGCGCACCGCCCCGAAGGCGTGCGTCTCATTCGCTGGAAAGGACGAATGGAGAAGAATTTGAAAAGAAGGAGGACCTAGATATTCATTACCTCGATCAGGCTGAAAACATCCTCTATATGGAGCTCTCCATCATCTTCGACGTGCCGAAGGACGAAGTTCCAAAGCTGATCCACCAGACGCTCGTACAGGAAAATGCCATTTAAAAAGGACCCTCATGGGTCCTTTTTATTTATGATATGGCTCGTGCGCATTGATCTTAAACGCACGGTACACCTGCTCGAGCAGGATCACCCGCATCAGCTGGTGCGGAAAGGTCATGCGGCTGAAGCTGAGCTTTCTGTCCGCACGCTTCAGCACGGCCGGACTAAGTCCCAGTGAACCGCCGATGATGAAGCTGATGTCCGAGCGTCCGCACAGCATCAGCTCCTGCACACGCTCCGCCAGCTGCTCGGAGCTCAGCATATCCCCCTCGATGGCGAGCGCGACCACATAGCTCCGATCACTGATCTTCGCGAGGATACGCTCCCCCTCGGTCTCCTTGATCCGGGCCTCCACCGTCTCCGGCGCATGCTCCGGTGTCTTCTCATCCGCAACCTCGATGATGCTGAGATCACAGTATGCAGACAGCCGCTTCGCATACTCCTGGATCGCATCCCGGAGGTACTTCTCCTTCACCTTTCCCACAACAATCAGATTAATCTTCATATATCCTGCCTGTCCCGATACCGAAAAGGCAGGGAGCCTCGAGCGCTCCGGATTTTCGGAGCCTCATCCGCTTCCTGCCTTCATCCTTATAAATCACTTACTTCCGTTCGATTGCGTCCGTAGGTTTTCGCCATGCCGATCATCGTCTGTACGCAGTGACCGTTCGAGTCAAACTGGTACTCCTGACCGTCGATGATATAGCTCTTATAGTAGCCTGCCGTATCACTTCCATACATACCGCTCGGAATGCCGGTCGTCGGATCGCTTCCGAAGTAGTAGTACTGCATACTTCCGTTCGTCGCCCGGATCTGTGCCCAGCCGCTGATGACCTTTCCGGCATCCGGGTTGTTCCGGGCCATGTTATCATACTGTGCGAAGAACCAGCGGCCGCTCGCATCCTGGAACCAGCCCTCGACCATATCGCCCTGCTCGTCGAAATAGTAGAAGCTCGCACCGATCTGTACCCACTTATGGGCGTAGGTCCACTGTGTGCTGGACGGTGTCAGATACAGAAGACGCCAGCTCGTCCCGGTATTCTCCCAGGCGAACTTGCTCTTCTGTGTCGCAGCTACCTCCTGAAGCTCGACCGCGCTTGCAGGGTGCTCGGCCGCCATAGCTGCCACTGGCGCAGTCATCGAAAGGGCCAGTGCCAGAGCGACACCCACTATATGTGTACGTTTCATGATCTGTTTCCTCCCACGTTTACTTTCTGAGGGCAGCGAGACGCTCGGTCACCTGCTGAAGAAGCTGTGTATTCCGCTGAAGCTTTTCACGCTCCTCCTCTACCTTTTCTGCCGGTGCCTTCGAAGTGAAGCGCTCGTTGTTCAGCATACCGGTGGAACGACGGATCTCTGCTTCCCACTTCTGCTTCTCCTTCTCGAGACGCTCAATCTCCTTTGCGATGTCAACGAGATCCGCAAACGGGATATGGATCACCGCATCCGGAATCGCTACCGTTACGGCATCGTCTGCGATGCCTGTTTTATCACTCTGAATTATAACATCCGATGCATAGGCGAGGGTAGCGAAGAATACCTTACTATGTTCGAACGTTTTTCTTACGCGCTCATTCTCGGTCACAACGTAGGTCATCGCCTTTCTGGACGGTGCAACGTTCATATTCGTACGAACATTACGGATCGAACGTACGGCTTCCTTGATGGTCTCGATCTCCGCCTCATCCTCCTGGAAGTTCAGTGTCTCACTGAACTCCGGCCACGACTGACACATCAGCGGTGTCTCCGGGTTCTCGAGGGTATCGAAGATCTCCTCGGTGATGAACGGGCAGAACGGATGCAGAAGCTTCAGCGACGTGATCAGCACATGCTTCAGTGTCCAGAGAGCGGCTGCCTTCGTCTCATCCTCTTCGTTCCAGAGACGTGGCTTCACCATCTCGATGTACCAGTCGCAGAACTCCTCCCAGATGAAGTTCTGTACCTTATCGAGGGCGATTCCGAGGTCAAAGGCTTCCAGATTACGGGTCACATCGGCAGCGAGGCTGTTCACCTTGCTGAGGATCCACTTATCCGCCATGGTCAGGTTCGCCGGCATCGTCTCCGGAAGATCTGCCTTATCGAGGTTCATCATGATAAAGCGGGACGCATTCCATACCTTATTCATGAAGTTTCTGGAGGCCTCGACTCTCGACCAGTAGAAACGCATGTCGTTACCCGGTGCATTACCGGTGAGGAGGGTCATACGAAGGGCGTCGGCGCCATACTTCCGGATGACCTCGAGCGGATCGATACCGTTGCCGAGCGACTTACTCATCTTCCGTCCCTGATCATCACGTACGAGTCCGTGGATCAGGACCTTATGGAACGGAACCTTACCGGTCTGCTCGAGCCCAGAGAATACCATACGAACTACCCAGAAGAAGATGATATCGTAGCCGGTCACGAGTACATCCGTCGGATAGAAGTATCTGTACTCCGGGGTATCCTCCGGCCAGCCAAGGGTCTCAAATGGCCAGAGTGCACTGGAGAACCAGGTATCGAGGGTATCCTCATCCTGTCGGAAGTGATGTCCACCGCACTTCGGGCAGCTCTCCGGTGCCTCGGTCCCGACCACCATCTCACCGCAGTCCTCACAGTAGTAAGCCGGGATACGGTGTCCCCACCAGAGCTGACGGGAGATACACCAGTCCTTGATATTCTCAAGCCAGTGAAGGTAGGTCTTACTGTAGTTCTCCGGAACGAACTGGAGCTCGCCGGTCTCGATGGCCTTGATCGCCGGCTTCGCCATCTCCTCCATACGTACGAACCACTGCGGCTTGATCATCGGCTCGACCGTGGTACCACAGCGGTCGTGGGTACCGACATTATGCTTCGTCGGAACGACCTTCACCAGCAGACCGAGATCGGTCAGATCCTGTACCATGGCCTTTCGTGCCTCATAACGGTCCATGCCATCATACTTCGATCCCGGGCAGTGGATGGTCGCATCATCGTTCAGGATCGTGATCTCCGGCAGATTATGACGCTTGCCGACCTCGAAGTCGTTCGGGTCGTGTGCCGGTGTGATCTTTACAGCACCGGTTCCGAAGGTCATATCCGCATGCTCATCACCGACGATCGGGATCTCACGATCCGTAAGCGGAAGCTTCACCATCTTGCCGATCATGTCCTTATAGCGCGGATCCTCCGGATTGACGGCGACGGCGGTATCACCGAGCAGAGTCTCCGGACGGGTGGTTGCGATCTCGATCTGACCAGAACCATCCGCCAGCGGATAGAGGATATGCCAGAAGTGACCTTCCTGCTCCTCGTGGTTTACCTCTGCATCACTGAGGGAAGTGTGGCAGACCGGACACCAGTTGATGATTCTGGAGCCCTTATAGATATAGCCCTTCTTATACAGATTGATGAAGGTAGTCTGAACGGCGTGTGTGCAGCCCTCGTCCATGGTAAAACGAAGTCTGTCCCAGTCGGCGCTGGAGCCGATCTTGTGGAGCTGGTTGACGATTCTGGACTCGTACTCCTCCTTCCACTTCCAGGCCTCCTTCAGGAAGCCCTCACGACCGAGCGCATGCTTATCGATGCCTCTCTCCTTCAGCTGATTGGTGACCTTCACCTCCGTTGCGATCGCCGCATGATCACTGCCCGGCTGCCACAGTGCTTCATAGCCCTGCATACGCTTCCAGCGGATCAGGGAATCCTGCAGTGTGTTATCGAGGGCATGGCCCATGTGCAGCTGACCGGTAACGTTTGGTGGCGGCATCATGATGGTAAACGGCTTCTTGTTCGGGTTGACCTCCGCATGGAAATAGTGGCCCTTCAGCCACATGTCATAGATGCGGTCCTCAACCTCCTCCGGGTTGTACTGCTTTGCAAGTTCTTTCATAATCATTTCCTTCTTCTATCTATATTCTGAGATGGGTGATGGTGTTCCGGTCGTCTGCACTACCTGATCTTCCGCAGGGCGGAGACGCCACTTCTTTTATACCTTCTCGCGGTATTCCTTTTTCCACTTAACCAGCCAGAGCTTCGCTTCCTTCCGGAATTCGCTGCGATCCCGCTGGTAGACGTCGTCGACCTGGCGGACATGCTCGGAAGCCTCTGCCTGTGTCAGTACATTATCATACTGAAGCTCCCAATCTGCAAGCATTTCCGTATCGATATGGTCGATATACTTTTCGATCGTCTTGACGGACGGTTCGAGCTTCGAGATGAAGTAGAGCTTACGCAGCGGTTCCATCGCCGCGGTCTCGACGAAGACCTGCTCGAAGATATCCGATGCACGGCGGAACTGCATGACCGTCACGCAGGCACTGCCGAGCTTCATCTTGACGAGCATGCTGTCCTGATAGTGCAGCGACTCGGTATAGGCCTCGATCGCCCGGCCATAGCGGCCCATGTGAAAGTATGCATCGCCGAGCAGATCATAGAACTGGTCACGATCGATGTGACGAAGACGCCTGTACTCGGTCTCGAAGTAACTGATCTCCTGCTGCGTGTAGTAGTTGCTCTCACGGAGAATCATGAGCAGCAGACGTTCCTGGAGCTCTCCACCTTCACCGGAGCCCATGTACTGCTCGAGCTTCGCGGCGAGGATACCCATGTGCAGCTCATCACGGATCCAGCCACTCAGCTTCCGGTCCACGAGATCGGTCGGCAGCATGATCGGATAGTGGTAGATCACATAGGAAAGCTCCTGGATCGACCAGAGATTGATATCCAGTTTTTCATAGTAGAACGGGTGCTGTGCACACCTTGTACATAGTAATAAGCCCATATTTCCCGCCTTATTTAAACCTTGTCCGCGAGGTCGATCTCCTCGGTGATTTCCTGTCCGCTGGATGGGAAGAGGTCACCGAAGCCGAGATCCTGTACGGTGACGCGGAGGGTCTCCGCATCCACAAACTCCGTCGACATGCGTATCCTCGTCGTACGGTTCTCCCGCTTCGGGAAGAGGTCGAGCATCATGCGAAGACGGATCGGACGACGTGGATGGGCGAGGGAGGTGACCTGAAAATCGATGTAGTCCTGGTCGTCCTCGATCAGCTCATAGGAGGTTCTCGAGTCCATCCAGTTCGTACCGGCCTTGACGATCGGCAGATTTTCTTCCTTCTCGTTGATCACGACACGTGCAGAGATATCCGCACGCACGCGTGTATCGCAGAGAATCGTGTACTCCTCGCTCTTTCCCTCATCGATGTTCCGGGCATGAATCTCTGCACCGATACAGAAGAGTCCCGGCTCGATCAGCACACGGCGACGATTGCAGATGAAATTCATGAAGTTCGTCGCGAAATTCGTATCCCGGAAGCCGCGCCCGCAGAGAAAGACCGCAGAGTAGGCGTCCTTCCCCAGTGTCCGCTCCGCAACGGTCGTCAGTATCCGGTCGGCGATCTTCCCGCCGGAGGTCGTCTTCAGGATATCGAGGTTGAAGGCCTCCGTTTCCGCCTCCGAACCAAGCAGCGCGAAGCGACGGATTCCGCGGGATACATGCATCTCATAGTAGCAGAGACACTGATTATTTAATTCAAACATGCCCACCTTACGATTGTAAAGGCTGGAATCCTGGTGCAGCACGAAATGCGCGAAGCTTTCCGTATGGCTGATGATGTGCAGGTTCTCCTCCCGGACACCGGTCCGGAGGATGGCCTCCTGCAGCTTCTCCACCATAGCGCGGCTTGCCTTTCGGATCGTGACGACGACGATGTCTCCACTTCGATCCTCCTCGCTCGGATCCTCCTCTGTCCGGAGGAGCTCCTGAAAGTAATGATAGACGATATCGATCGCCGTATACTTCACGCGCGAGATGGTGGCCGTCCCGTTTTTTTCGAGCAGGCTGACCAGTTTATCGACGATCACACCATAGCCGGCGAGGGTTTCCTTATAGGCCTCCTCTCCGACCGTCCAGCGATCGTCCTTTTTATGTTTGGCGATGACTGTCGGCAGCGGTTTCGTTACCGTCTCATCATTGATACAGACATTCGTATAGTCATCGTCCAGTGAAATTCCTATATATCGACTCACAGAACTGCTCTCCTTACTCCACACTCTTCGCTTCCGTCATCTCCTTCGTGAAAAGGGCCTCGATGACGGCTTCATTCCGAACATAACGGTGCATGGCCTCGTATAACTCCTGGTCCTGGTCCTTTCCGATCAGTCCGGACATCTCGCTCAGAATATCGTAGGTGTCCCCCTTCAGGCGCACGGTACCGTCCCAGGCGATGCTGCCACTGGTCGCCGGCACCTGGTCCTTCGTAGATTCATAGATCTGGTACTCTGCGCGCTCTCCGGCAAACAGTGTCACCGGACGCACATAGATATTCTGATAGATTCTCACGATCTCTTCCTCCTCGAAATCCCCCTGATCCGGGAGGATACGGAGATACAGAGACGGGCGGATATCCTTATGACCATGGTACTCGATATAGTACCGGTCCATCACGCTGTCCGGAATCCGCACGAAACGGTACAGCGTTCTCGTATATGCAAAAATCAGCTTCTTCCGGATCAGATAGTCCATCGTATCCTGAAGCACGAGCTTTTCTTCTCCGTTCAGATCCTTCTGCTCGGACATGTGCTTCGACATCGCCAGCAGATAGATCACCGGGACACGCTCCTTATAGCGCTCATCCCGCACGATGCCATAGATATCCGAGAACACCTTCTCCCGGATCACCCGACCATCGATGAAGTAATCCACCGCGCGCTTCGTGATATAGGCACGCAGCAGCACATTTTCCGCATCCGGGAAGCTCCGGTAGAGCTCGAATACATCGTCGAGCCCCTGCTCGGTCCGGCTGAACAGCATCTGCGCCAGCAGACGTTCCGCCATCTCCCGCTGCCCGTCCGCCTTCAGCTTCTGTCCACGCAGCAGAATCGCCAGCATATCCCCGGACAGACCGTTGTAGTACTCCATCAGATAACGCAGGATCGTCTTATCCTTCGTACCGAGCGTAAACAGATCGTAGCCGAGATCCATGAGCTCCGCGGAACGCGTATGGCGCTCCGCGGCGACAAGGCTTCGTACCAGCTTCTCGAGGTACGGACGATCCAGATCACGCTCACCGCTCGACAGCATCCGGCGATAGGCTTCCTCAAACATATTCTGCCGGATCAGTGTCCGAAGCAGCATCTTCTGCTCACTGTGGTCGAGCTCCTGCTGAGGGATCTCCGCAAGGAACTGCTTTTCCTCCTCACTAAGCTCAGGCTCCGAGTCCCGCAGCTTATCATGATATCTCAGAATCACATTCAGAAGATAGGCGCGGTATGGTCCGGCGAGTGGCATCTCGCGTATCACTGATTCGAGAAGCTGCAGCTCCTCCGCACTCTGGATACCATTTCGTGCGATGCGCCGTGCCCGGGCAAGCTTCAGCATCGGCTGCTCCGGCACCACCTGGAAGCAGCGCTTCTCGAGCTCCGGCTTCTCCATGATCCGGGTCTTCTCATAGCTGATATCCGTGTAACGGTCTCCGTACGCATCCTGGAACAGCAGCACACTGTTCTCGAAGAACAGCGGAATATACGCACTCCCCTCCTTCAGCGGATAGAGCTCCTCTCGCTGAAGCTCCAGGTAGCGCACGACGACATAGCGCATCCGCGGGTCGCTGGTCGACACGCGATAGGCGCGAAGAATCGCCGGCAGTACCGTACCGATCCGTTCGTCCACCATATCCACGAGGACCATACGCTCATACAGCACACTCAGACGCTGGTCGAAGGCCGACTTCAGCAGCTGGTCGATCGTGAACTTCTGGATCTTCTTCTCGAAGCGCTGATAGATATCCTCCTCCGCGCCGAAGTTCATCACGACGTTATAGAACAGTGGCAGCTTCATGTTCTCCGGGATATCGTACTCATAGGCGAAGTAGAGATAGACCTCGCGTGGCAGACGCCCCTGGTAGCCCTTCGGCATCGCATACATATAGTACTCGTACAGCCGGGTGATCTGTGACTGCATCTCGATCGCCCGCTGATAGATCCGAAACGCCAGCTCCGTCGTCGCACCTGCACGTATACAGCAGCCGGCCGCCTCCTCGATGAGCTCCGCGTCCTCCAGCGCTTCCACCGGTACGTCTGCTCTGTTCAATGTCTCCTTCGTGCACCCACTCTCTGCACGAGGCATCCGTGTCGTCGTCTCCTGCTTCGGATACCGGATGGCATACAGAAAGGCCTCGAGTGCATGTACCCTGTCCGGCCCCTTCCGGAGGCCATCATAGAGCGCACGAAAACGTGCATCGTTCATAAACGGTGCACGGACGAAATCATCATATTCAAATACACGGAGAGCCGCGCCCCCGTTTGTCTGATACAGCTTTACAAAGTCTTCCGGCGTACGTAAGCCCGGAATCACCTCGGCCGATGCGTAGGAACGAACCTCGAAGGCAAACGGAATCCGTGTTTCTCCACCGTTTGATACGATGCACAGTCCCCCCTCGATATGATCGCCATCCTCCAGCGCACGTGCGTCGACGAGCGCACTGATGCGGGTACGCAGTCCGAGAAAGGTATTCTTCTGAATCGTCACATATGGACTGTCCGAGTAGATCAGGCCCTTCAGAAGGATGCCATTCTCAGATGTCAGGGTCAGATCCAGTTTTAAGGTCTCGCCCGCGCAGACCATGCCGTGGAAGGCCGTATCGCTGAGACGAAGCTCGGGGCAGGCCAGATCGACGATGCCCCTGGCTAGCTTATTTATGCGTTCTTTCATAATCAAAAATCTCCATGAACGTATATTTTAACACAGAAAAGCCATGTGTAAAAGGGTCCGTCACATTGAAATACCCCCTCTTTCCTGTTATTATAATGAAATATAGAACGATAGAAAGGGCATTTTATGATTACCGAGCCTTTAACCCTGTATAAGCTGATGATTCTCTATCTGCTGAAGTCCATCAACTACCCGCTGACGAACAATCAGCTGAGTGCTTTCTTTCTGGATTATGAGTACACGACCTACTTCACCCTGCAGCAGGCGATATCCGCACTGGAGGACGCGCACCTGATCACCGCCCATACGACGCGAAATGCGACGCGCTATGAGATCACACGGGAGGGCTCCGAGACGCTGGAGCTCTTCGGCAGCGATATCTCGTCGGGTGCGATCGAGGATATGAACAAGTTTCTGAAGGCCAACAAGATCAAGCTGCGTCAGGAGTCCTCAAACTATACAGACTATGAGCAGGATGATAACGGGAACTATATCGTGCATATGGAGGTCCGGGAGGAAAGCTCTATCCTGTTCTCTGTCGATATCAATGTTCCGGATCAGGATTTCGCCGAGCGCATGTGTGCGAAGTGGGCCGCCAACAATCAGGAGATCTACGCATATATCATGAAGCAGCTCCTGAACTGATGTACAGGGTATAATCAAATAATTCCGCCGAGGGCCGACTCATAATACCTCTGAGACGGCCCTCGGCGGAATTTTAATTTATGCCTGTGCCGGTGCCTCGGACTCTGGTGCATCCAGAACCTCTACGGCCTGGTGTGTCTTCTCGGAGAGAAGCTTCTCTACGGAGCAGAGCTTTACACAGAGGCAGAACAGATTCGCCGCGATCTTCAGATCATCGACTGGCGGATAGGTCGGCGCGATACGGATATTCGTGTCCTCCGGATCGTGATGATACGGGAAGGTTGCGCCGGCATCGGTCAGCTTTACACCGGCCTTCTTGCAGTGGTCTACGACCGCCTTCGCACAGCCCGGCATGGTGTCGAAGCTGATGAAATATCCACCGTTCGGCTTCGTCCACTCACCGATACCGAGACCCCCGAGCTCCTTCTCGAAGATGCCCTCTACGGTCTCGAACTTCGGACGGATGATATCCGCATGCTTGCGCATATGCTCGATCATGCCATGGATATCCTTGAAGAAACGCACATGACGAAGCTGATTTACCTTATCATATCCGATGGTCTGGTGCTTCATCTGGTTACGGATATCATCCAGGTTGTTCGAGCTCGTCGCCAGCGCTGCGAGGCCGGAACCCGGGAAGGTGATCTTCGAGGTCGAGGCAAACTTATAGACCATATCCGGATTACCCGCGCGCTTACACTCGGCGAGGATCTCGATGAGGTAATCCTGGTTCTTATCATAGAGGTGATGTACACCGTAAGCGTTATCCCAGTAGATACGGAAGTCACGTGCAGCCGGCTGGAGACGTGCGAACCGGCGCACGGTCTCATCGCTGTAGCTGTAGCCCTGCGGGTTGGAGTACTTCGGAACGCACCAGATGCCCTTGATGGCGTCGTCTTCCTTCACGAGCTTCTCGACGATATCCATATCCGGGCCGGTCGGTGTCATCGGGACGTTGATCATCTCGATGCCGAAATACTCGGTGATACTGAAGTGACGGTCGTAGCCTGGTACCGGACAGAGCCACTTCACCTTATCGAGCTTACACCATGGCGTGGAACCCATAACGCCGTGGGTCATCGATCTCGAAATGGAATCATACATGACATTCAGTGAAGAGTTTCCATAGATGATGATGTTGTCCGGGTTGTTCTCCATCATATCCGAGAGCAGTTCCTTCGCCTCTTCGATACCGCCGAGTACACCGTAGTTACGGCAGTCGGTACCGTCCGCACAGTACATATCACAGCCGCTGGTCAGTGCATCCATCAGGCCCATGCTGAGATCCAGCTGCTCCTTACATGGCTTACCACGGCTCATATCGAGGCTCATCTCCATCGCCTGATACTTCTCGTATTGCTTCTTCAGCTCGTGAAGCTCCTTCTCGAGCTCGTCCTTCGTCATCTTCGTGTATGATTTCATAGCGAGATCCTCCTAACGGTGTGAACACAAACAAAACAAAAAAAGTATAATCAAAAAGCCTGATGCATGCAAGCATCAGGCTGTCAAACATCGATATATGTTCTGCGTCCGTATTCGGTAAAATTACAGCAAATCCGCCCGAAAACAGCAGATACCGACACGGGAAGTGCCGACAGAGGTTTGTCACATCCGTAGTCGGACCTCGTGCTTCTCAGCCGGTCGTCGACGGGACACCGGTGCCGCCGGCAGCCGTGTTCGCCGAGAGCTCATCGATCCGGGTCCGCAGAAACGCGAGCTCGCGGGTCGCATCCGCATCCCCCGGATAGTTTTCGAGGAAGGTCTGGACCGCCTCGTAGGCCTCCGTCCACTGTGCCGTTTTCTCGAGGTACACGAGCTCATCGAACTGGTAGTCCTTATCATTCGTGAGGCCGGCGGCCTTCGCCTGGTCGAGGCTTTCGCGGGCCACGTCCATATCACCGTCATTCAGCGCCTTCGTCGCACTTTCGATGTACTGTCGCGCGTCGAGCTGTGTCTGGAACTGGAGATATACCTCCTGATCTCCATTCACCTCACGCAGGGTTTCGATGATTTTCCGGGCCGCATCATAGTCACCGAGCATGTACTCGGCTTCCGCCTTATACAGCAGGATGTCATACTGTTCGGCACCGACCCGGCCCTTGCTTCGCTCCATCGCCTCATCGAGGGTCGTGATCGCCTCTTCATATTTTCCTTTTTCCACGAGATCGATGCCCTGCAGGCGGAGCTCCTCCACCCTGTTTCCGCAGCCGGTCAGCAGCAGGGCCACGCATCCGACCCATGCGGCCGTCTTCATTGGCTTAAGCATATGCATCGCCTGCACCTCAGTTCTTCCCGGTGGAGCCGAAGCCGCCACGGTCCTGGTTACCGAGGGCGTCCACCTCTTCAAATACGATGTGCGGCTGATGCTCGAAGATGCGGAACTGGCAGATCCGGTCGTTCACATGCAGCTCGGTATCGCGGGTCGCATACACCGGCATCCGGATGATGTCGTGATCACCGCAGTAGCTCTCGTCGATAATACCGAGAGAGTTCGTCTGAATCAGGCCGAAGTTCTTAAAGGTCGAGCTGCGCGGTGCGAGCAGCATCTCGTAGCCGTCCGGCACCTGTACGGAGATGCCCATGCTGATGAGGCGGAACTCGCCCTTCTGCAGGGTGACGTTCTCTGCGACACGGAGGTCAATCCAGTCGCTCTTTCCGGCGATGTACTCGAGCTTCTCGATCTCATCGGAATGATATTTGATACGCATTGTTTTTTCCATCATGCTGTCCTTCCTGTGAAGCCGCCTTCATCTGATCTGAGGCGGAGCTGTACGCTGTGTAGATGCGAGGTTCACTCACTGGGCTCCTCCGCCGGCATCTGCCGGCGTATCGTCCCCGCTGTCTGCCGTTCCTTCTTCCGGCGCGGTCTCCTCGGCATGGCCCATGATATCCACGACCTCGTCATGGACCTCCTGCTTGATCTCTGCCTCGACCTCCGGATTCAGGTCCGGAAGCTCCTGGATGGAGCTCACGCCGAAGCGACGGAGAAACTCCTCCGTGGTCGCAAAGAGCGCCGGTCGTCCCGGTGCATTGAGGCGTCCGACCTCATACGCGAGCCCATACTCGACGAGACGGTTGACCGCATGGTCCGAGCTGACGCCACGGATACGCTCGATCTCCGCCTTCGTGACCGGCTGCTTATAGGCGATGATGGACAGGGTTTCCATCACGACGTCGGTCAGTACCGGCTTCTTCGGCTGCTTCGCCACACGGATGAGTGCCGGATAGCAGTCCGGATCCGCGGCCATCTGGTAGCGCTTCTCGAGCCGCCTGATCACCATGCCGCCCTTGCGTTCCTCATACTTCGCGATGAGCCGCTCGACCGCATCCTGCGCGATCTTCTTTCCTGCATTGAGGGCCGTCGCGATCTCATCGAGGCCGACGGAGCGTCCCATCGTAAACAGCAGCGCTTCGACGATGCGCTCCTCCTCGAGAAGATCTGCGGAGAACTCCTGATCGATTTCCTCGGCCAGCTTCTGTGTTTCCGCATCGAGTCCGACGGAGGCATTGTCCTCCTGTGCTGCTGCGGTGCCGGTATCTGCCGTGGTGGCCGGCGTCGCCGTTTCCACCGTCGTATCCTCCGCCCTCGTCTTCTGCTCTTCCTTTTCCATCAGTCAAAATCCTCCAGTCCCTTCATGTCGAGCTCGTCATCCGAGCCCTCCGGGCGTTCCACCTCTGCGATATCGAGGTCACCGAACGGCTGCTCCTGTACGGCCGTGATGCGACCCATCTTCATCAGCTCCAGGATAGCCAGAAAGCTGACGACGACCTCCATCTTATCCTTTTTCTCTGCCACCATGTGCCGGAAGGAGACGCGATGATGACCGCGGACATACTTCAGCACATCGCGGATGCGGCCTTCCAGCGAGATTTTTTCCCGCTTGATCACACCGAAGCGCGAGCGTACCTGATCGACCGACTCGTCTCTCCGCTTCATGACATCCTCGAAGATCTTCCGCATACGTTCGAGGGTCACATCCTTCAGCAGTGCATCGAGATCGATCGGCGGTACATATTTCTCAACCTCCTTCGGGATCGTCGGCGGCTTATAGAAGTAAAGCTCTGCCTGATCCTCCTGGTTTTCGAGCTGCTCTGCCATGTACTTATACTTCCGGTACTCGAGCAGACGCGCAACGAGCTCTGCACGCGGATCGACCTCCTCACCGGTCTCCTCATCCACCTCCTTCGGAAGCAGCATGCGCGACTTGATTTCGAGAAGCGTCGCCGCCATCACGAGGAAATCCGAGACGAGATCGAGATCTTCCTCCTCCATCGTCGTGATGTAGTCCATATATTCTGCCGTGATCTGCACGATCGGGATATCGAAGATATCGATCTTATCGCGCTCGATCAGATGCAGCAGCAGGTCCAGCGGACCCTCAAATTTTTCCAGTTTAAATCTTAATTCCTGTGCCATTCTTTTTCCTGTGCAGGGCCGGTGCCTTCCGGCAGCAGTGTGATCACGGAGATCTCCGGCTTATCGTTGATGCGGATGTTGATCGAGTGTGTACCGAGTCCGCGATTGATGAGCAGTATGCCCTCTCCCTCCCGGAAGATGCCGGCGCACTCCCGGACGAAAAACTGAAACTGCGGCGTCATCAGCGCGCCGATCCCTGGAATCCGGATCGTACCGCCATGGTAGTGACCGCTGAGGACCAGATCCTCTCCATGTCGCAGTGCCTCATGCCCATACATCGGCGTATGCAGCAGCATGATCGAAAACTTCGTTCTGTCCGGCGTACCGACCTTCGCGCGGATCTCCTCTTCCCGAAGCGGCTTCCGCGGGTGCGTCAGCATGTTCCGGAAGTAGCTGAGATCCAGGGTCAGTCCACTGAGTTCGAGCTCATCGAGCACCACACAGTCATCATCCAGTACATGGACGCCCTTCAGCGCTTCCTCGAGTCGTGCATAGTCTGCCCGGGCCATATCCTGTATATATGTATCATATTTCGCCCCACTCGTGCAACGCACGATTCCGGCTTTCTCCCGCAACCGTGCCTCATGGTTTCCGATGGCATAGTAGGTCGGATAGCGCTTCCGGATGGCCTCCAGAAAGCGGCAGCTCACCTCGACACTGTCCTGGTGTCGATGGCCTGTCCATGGCCGGACCTTATGACAACGGATGAAGTCACCGCCGATCAGTATGAACTCTGGATGCTCTGCGTCGATCGCTTCCAGCAGGCGCTGATTATCCTTTCCGAACTCAACCTCATGAAGATCCGAGAGGAAAACGAAGCGATGCGGCCGTCGGATACGGCTGGAACAGAAGCTGTATCTTTCCGGCATCAGTATACTTCTTTCGTGCTTTGATATAGTTGTAAGAATGGCTGGTATAATCAGCAGTAATAATATAATGAGCATTCTCAGCATTCTCTCCCACCCTCGTTATATATAATAAATTTAAAGAACATTATTTATCTGTTTGATATCCTCTCCTCAGCCAAATCCTATTTCTGAAAACCACGCTCGCTGGCTGTTTCAAACCGGTTCGATGTGCCTTTTATTTTCCGATACAATCCCAGGAAAAAATAAAAGAAGGACGGTATCCACCATGAGCTCCAAGCGAAAGCGTTCATATGACAAAATGATTTCCTACGCGCCTTTCTGGCGTACACTGCACAGAAAAAATCTGACACAGTATGATCTCGTCGCACATATGAGCATCTCCAGCAGCATGATGCAGCGTCTGCGTTCGGACGCACCGATTTCACTGAAATCCGTCGCCATGCTCTGCGACTATCTCGACGTCGTTCCGTCGGAGATTTTCACCTTCCTGCCAGAAGATGTTCCTACGCTGCAGGATCTGTAGAGCGTCCGGGACTCGATGAGACGACACAAGCAGCTGACGAAAGTCAGAAGACATGCATGAGAAAAGAGCTGTCTGCGGAGATCATCCAGCAGACAGCTCTGCATTTATACGCATTCGGTATCGGCCGGCTCCGTCACGGACTCCGCCGGATGCTGGATCCGGTGCAGGATATCCATGAACTCCTTACCGGTGATGGTCTCCCGCTCGATCAGGAACGCAGCGATCTGGTCCAGTGCCTCACGGTTCTCACTGAGGATCCGCTTCGCCTCCTCATAGCAGGACTTCAGCACCTGCATCACCTCCTGGTCGACGGCTGTCGCGGTATCATCACCACAGTTCATCACTGTCCGTCCGGTATTGAGATACAGGGACTCCTGACTCTCGAGACCCATCAGTCCGAAGCGCTCCGACATACCGTACTGCGTTACCATCGCACGTGCCAGCTTCGTCGCCTTCTCGATATCGTTGGCAGCGCCGGTCGTCACCGTATCAAATACGATTTCCTCTGCTGCACGACCCGCCAGGAAGGTCACCAGCATCGCATGAAGCTCTGCCTTCGTGTTCAGATACTTCTCTTCCTCCGGCACCTGCATCACATAGCCGAGTGCACCCATGGTACGTGGTACGATGGTAATCTTCTGTACCGGCTCCGCATCCTTCTGAATCGCGGAAACCAGCGCATGTCCGACCTCATGATAAGAAACGATACGACGCTCCTCCTGACTGAGGATACGGTCCTTCTTCTCCTTACCGACGAGCACGACCTCGACCGCCTCGAAGAGGTCCGCCTGGGACACCTTCTTACGACCATGCTTGACCGCCGTGATGGCTGCCTCGTTCATCATGTTTGCGAGATCTGCACCGACCGCACCGGAAGTCGCCAGTGCAATCTCGTTGAAATCGACGGAATCATCCAGCTGCACATCCTGTGCATGCACCTTCAGAATATTGACACGTCCCTTGAGGTCCGGCTTCTCCACGACGATACGACGGTCGAAACGGCCCGGACGCAGCAGTGCCGGGTCGAGGATTTCCGGACGGTTCGTCGCACCCATGACCATGATCCCCTTCGAGGCATCGAAGCCATCCATCTCCGACAGCAGCTGGTTCAGGGTCTGCTCGCGCTCCTCGTTTCCACCGAAGCGGGTATCTCTCGTCTTACCGATGGCATCGATCTCATCGATGAAGATGATGCACGGTGCCGACTGCGTCGCCTGCTTAAACAGATCACGCACACGACTCGCACCGACACCGACGAACATCTCGACGAAATCCGAACCGGACAGACTGTAGAACGGCACCTGTGCCTCACCGGCCACGGCCTTCGCAAGTAAGGTCTTGCCGGTTCCAGGAGGGCCCACCAGCAGGGCGCCCTTCGGAAGCTTCGCACCGATGGCCGTATACTTCGTCGGATTATGCAGGAAGTCGACGATCTCGATCAGCGACTCCTTCGCCTCATCCTCACCGGCCACATCCTTGAAGGTGACACCGGTCTCCTTCTGCATATACATCTTCGCGGTCGACTTGCCGACACCCATGATGCCGCCGTTTCCGTTTCCCATGCGACGCATGGTCATATTCATGACGACGAAGATCAGAACAAACGGGAGGACGATGCTGATGAGGGCCTCCATGATAAATCCGGAATTGTCCGGTTTCTTCTTATAGATGACGACCCCATGCTCGAGCATACGGTCCACGAGCTTCTGCGCGTCTGCACCGACCGGCACGACATAGTAGCGGACATCCACCTGATTCAGGTACGGACTGTATTCACCGGCGCTGTCCGACGGCATCGACGCACCCTCCTTCGGGATGATCGTGATATCACTGTCGCCCCACTCCACCTTCTCGACCTGATCACTGTCGACCATCGTCACGAACTCTGTATAGCTGATCTCCTGCGTCACGCCCGTAACAAACGCGCCACGAATCAGCGTATATACGAAAAAGGTGATGACCGCAGCGATGATCAGAATCATAAATGTCTGACCCGAATGCCGGAAGCCTCGGCCGTCGTTCCCCTGGTTGTTATTATTCTCCATCTGTTCTCCATTTCTTTCACCCGCCGGAATCCTGTCCACCGGATGGCCCGCTGCATCTTTCCTCGGAATCCTCAGCACATATCATGCGCAGAAAACTTCCATTTTTGCAGTAAACATAATTATACGGAAGCCCATCCTCAAAATCAAGATTCCTTCTGTATACAGTTTATAAAACATAAACGTAAAATGCAGGATTTCAGCCGAAGAGGCCGCGGCGGGACGACAACGGATACCATACGGAGAGACCGTGTGAAATCAAGCCGGTCTCGTGGTATTGTGTATCCGTTGCCGCCCCTCCGCAGCCCCTGGATAAATCTTATCGTTCGATTTCGTGAATGAAAATACCGGAGCGAAGCTTCGGCTCAAACCAGGTGGACTTCGGCGGCATCAGCAGATGATGATCCGCGACATCGAGGAGTTCCGTAATCGCCGTCGGATGCATCGCGAAGGCGACCGCCGGACCGAGCTCCTCGAGGCTGCCATCCATCGCGTGTGCATAGGTATGCTGATTCACGCGCTTCTCCAGCTCTCGAAGTCCCCGGATCCCACCGACGAACTCGATACGCTTATCGGTACGCGGATCCCCGATCCCCAGCAGCGGTCCGAGAACCGTATCCTGCAGAAGCGATACATCCAGTGCCTTGACCGGATCGATAGACCGCGCCGACAGCAGTTCCGCGCGTGCACGAAGCAGGAACCACTCACCGCCGAGGTACATGCAGATCTCGCCCTTCACCTTCGGAGAAATCGGCTGTGTCAGATGGAACACCTGATAATCCTCCTCGATGGAGAACATGAAATCCTCCGGATCCATCCCATGAAGATCCTTGACGACACGGTTGTAGTCCATGATCTTCAGCTCCTTATCCGGGAACAGCACCGACAGGAAGTAGTTAAACTCCTCCGTGCCATCATAGTCCGGATGCGCCTCCCGACGTCGGAGACCGACCTTGACCGCGCTCGCTGCGCGATGATGGCCATCCGCGATATAGGTCGCCGGCACCTTCTCGAAAAGTGCCTCCAGCGTCGCTACCCGCTCGCTGTCTGCGATTCTCCATACCCGATGAGTGACGCCATCATCCGTCACGAACGCATAGAGCGCCGTTTCCTTCTTTACCTCCTCCACGATCGCCTGGATACCGGCATGTGCACGATAGGCGAGGAAGATCGGGCCCGTCTGCGCCGAGCAGGTATCCACATGGCGGATACGATCCTGCTCCTTCTCCTCCACCGTGTTCTCATGCTTCTTACAGATCCCGTTCAGATAATCATCGATCGAGCTGAGCGCGACGATACCGGTCTGTGCCCGTCCCTCCATCGTCAGCTCATAGACGTAGTAGCATGCGCTCGTTTCACGCACGAAGGTCCCATCTGCGATCTCTGCCTGCAGCATATCCGACGCCTTCTGGTACACCTCCGGCGCATACATATCCTGCGTTTCCGGGAACTGGGTTTCCGGTCGGTCAATGTTTAAGAAGGAAAGCGGATGGCCGGCCACCGCTTCACGTGCCTCCGCACGGGAATATACATCATATGGAAGTGCTGCTACCTCCCGAACACACGCGGCATCCGGACGGATCGCTCTGAAAGGTTTAACGGTTGCCATAAACTCCTCCTTTATCTCATGATAAATCCTCGGATAGCACTTACATCACCTTTCGTACACGGAGGATGCCATCGATGAGACCGAGATTGTGGAAGCCCTCCTCGGTCAGGTGCTGGTTGATGTCCATCAGCGTATACGCATAGTCACCACGGGACTTGTTCTGGAGACCGTCGATGTTGATGTTCGCATCGCCGAGGGCCTTCGTGATCTGTCCAAGCATGTTCGGGATGTTCCGGTGCAGGATAGCGATACGTCCGCCGCTGCTGCAGACACCCATATCGGTATCCGGGAAGTTCACGGAGTGATGGATGTTACCGTTGTCGAGGTAATCCTGTACCTCCTCAACTGCCATCACCGCACAGTTGTCCTCGGCCTCTTCGGTGGACGCGCCGAGATGCGGCAGGACGACGGCTCCCGGCATCTCCGCCGACTTCGGATTCGGGAAGTCGGTTACGTAGGCCTTTACCTTGCCCCTGGTCAATGCTTCTGCCATGTCATCGTCATTCACCAGCACATCGCGGGCGAAATTCAGGATGCGGACACCGTCCTTCATGCGTGCGATGGCCTCCTGGTTGATCATGCCCTTCGTACTGTCGACGGCGGGTACATGGATCGTGATATAGTCACACTTATCGTAGATTTCATCGAGGATCGCCGCGTGATGCACCTTCTGAGAGAGATCCCAGGCAGACTTCACGGAGAGGTACGGATCATAGCCATAGACCTCCATCCCGAGATCGACGGCGGCATTCGCGACGAGTACGCCGATCGCACCGAGGCCGATGACGCCGAGGGTCTTGCCCTTGATCTCACAGCCGGCGAAGTTCTTTTTTGCCTTCTCGGCATCCTTCTGGATGGTCGGGACATCGGCATGATCCCGGATCCACTGATTGCCGCCGATGATGTCACGGCTCGCCAGCATCAGCCCCGCGATCACCAGCTCCTTCACGGCATTTGCATTAGCACCCGGGGTGTTGAATACGACGATGCCCTGCTCGGCACAGCGGTCGAGCGGGATGTTGTTGACGCCGGCACCGGCACGTCCGATGGCACGGAGCGTCGGCGGAAAGTCCATCGCCTTCATATCGGCGGAGCGCACCAGCACGCCAGCGGCGTGGTCGATCTCGTCCACCAGGGTATAGCCCTTCCGGAAACGTCCGGTTCCGACACGGCTGATATTGTTTAAGCAGTAAATTTCACGATTCTTCATGATGTTCGTCCTTTCCGTATGGGCACCAGCGTCATGGCCGGTCCGCGTGTTCCTCCGGTATGGTACCGCATCGCCGGCAGAAGCATTCGCCGCTGCCTTCAACGCGTTTCTTATCGGTTATTCTTCTCAAATGCATCCATGAACTCGACGAGCTTAACGACGCCCTCCTGTGGCATCGCGTTATAGAGCGATGCACGCATACCGCCGACGGTACGGTGACCCTTCAGGTTCTTGAAGCCGGCTGCGGATGCCTCTGCGATGAACTTCGCATCGAGGTCAGCATCGCCGGTAATGAACGGGATATTCATGAGGGAACGATCCTTCGGCGCGACGGTGCCGCGGAACATCGTCGACTGATCGAGGTAATCATACAGGATCTTCGCCTTCTGCTCGTTCCGCTCCTTCATCACGCCGAGGCCGCCCATCTCCTTCAGCCACTTGAATACAAGGCCGCATACATAGATGTTGTAGCATGGCGGCGTGTTGTACAGAGACTTCGCATCGGCATGGGTCTTGTAACGGAGCATGGTCGGGGTGCCCGGAAGCACGTCCTCACGGATGAGGTCGTCACGGATCACGACGATGGTCACACCGGCCGGACCCACGTTCTTCTGCACGCCACCCCAGAGGACACCGTACTTCGAAACATCCATCGGCTCGCTCAGGAACATGGAGGAGACGTCGGATACAAGGTCCTTGCCCTTCGTGTTCGGAAGCTCACGGATCGTGGTTCCGTAGATCGTGTTGTTCTGGCAGATGTATACATAATCTGCGTCGTCATCGATGGCGAGGTTCTGAAGATCCGGGATGTAGCTGAAGGTCTTGTCGGCTGAGCTGGCGACTACGTTCACCTTACCGTACATCTCCGCTTCCTTTGCGGCCTTCTTCGCCCACTGGCCCGTCACGATGTAATCGGCCACGCCATGGCGCATCAGGTTCATCGGCACCATCGCAAACTGCGTGTTTCCTCCGCCCTGCAGGAACAGTACCTTATAATTCTCCGGTACCCCGAGCAGCTCTCTGAAATCTGCCTCGGCTGTATCGATGATCGCCTGAAAGTCCTTCGAGCGATGAGACATCTCCATCACGGACATCCCGCATCCATGATAATCCAGCATCTCCGCTGCCGCTGTCCGAAGAACCTCTTCCGGTAAAACTGCTGGTCCCGCACTGAAATTATAGACTCTGCTCATCGCTATCTCCTTTGAATCGTGTATTTGAAGGTTTCCCTTGATTAGGCATATGATAGCACCGTTGCACTTTATATAGTATATAAATAATTTTTATGTATCGGCTTTTGTACAATCCGGGCATAAAAAAGCCCGGTGCAGATGCACCGGGCAAAAGATGTTCCTACGCGGACTCGAACCGCGACCACCGGCGTCGGAGGCCGGTACTCTATCCAGTTAAGCTATAAGAACCTATTCGGTTTTACGAACTTGTATATTATAAGTCATTGGCCCGAAAAATACAAGGAAAGAATGCGGAGGCGAGATTTTGAAAATTATTTTTGTTGAAACAAATTTCCGATAATGCTATGATAATGCCGTATGTACTACTGTGATTTTGTTTCGGTGGACTACTGCTTGAGAGGAGAAAACGAGTATGCAGGACGATTACATTACCAAAATACGCTCCGCCTATAATCAGTTTACGAAGGCGGAGAAAAAAGTAGCGGATTACATTCTGGAAAACCCGAAGAAGGTACTTTTCATGTCGATTTCCGACCTGGCCGGTGCCTGCGACGTCGGCGACACCTCCGTCTTCCGATTCTGTAAGACGATGAATGTGAAGGGCTATCAGGAGTTTAAGATGATGCTCTCGCTCAGTATGCGCGCAAGTGAGTCCCCGCTGACGGATACCGAGGATACGACCATCACCCTCGAGGATAACATCTCTGAGCTCGCGAAGAAGGTGCTGTCGGAGAATGTTTCCGCGATTCAGGAAACCTATTCCCTCATCGATGTGAAGCAGATGACGGCAGCGATGGATGCCCTCAGCAGCGCGAAGCGCATCGTCTTCTTCGGTGTCGGCACCTCGATGCTGACCGCGATGAAGGCCATGAACAAGTTCCTTCGCATCGAGCCGAAGGTCATCTGTAACATGGATGCGAACATGCAGCTGATCACCGCGTCGACGCTGACCGATCAGGATGTCGCTCTCATCTTCTCCTATTCCGGTTCGACGAAGGATACGGTCGAGATCGCCCGTTCCGCGAAGGCCGCCGGTGCGAAGACGATCGTGATCACCCGCTTTACGAAGTCCCCGCTCACCGAGTTTGCGGACATCATACTGCTCTGCGGAGCCAATGAAGGCACCCTCCAGAACGGCTCCACCTCGGCAGAGATCTCGCAGCTCTTCCTCGTGGATGTGATGTACAGCGAGTACTTCCGTCGCCACTATAAGCGCTGCAAGCCGAACTGGGACAAGACGGCCCACTCCATCGCTGATAAAAACTACTGATCTATAACCACCGAAGAAGGGCAGCCTCACGAGGCTGCCCTTCTTCGATTCACTCCTCGCCTTTTGACTTTTTCCGGATTTCTTCGATCTTATCGCGGTATTTCATCGCATCCTCGAAGTTGAGCTCCGCAGCAGCGGCACGCATCTTCTTCGACAGCTCACGGATCAGCTTCTCGATCTCCTGATGCGTCATCGACTCCACATCCTTCTCTATGCCATGCGGATCATCCACATCGACGGCCTTTCCGATCGCGATCAGATCAGCGACCGCCTTATGGATCGTGGTCGGTGTGATACCGTGTGCTTCATTATACGCCATCTGGATCTTCCGGCGTCGCTCGGTCTCATCGATCGTATGGCGCATGGAATCCGTGATGGTATCCGCGTACATGATGACATGGCCATCCGCATTACGCGCAGCACGGCCGACCGTCTGGATGAGCGAGGTCTCCGAACGGAGGAAGCCCTCCTTATCCGCGTCGAGGATGGCGACGAGCGCGACCTCCGGGATATCGAGGCCCTCACGGAGCAGGTTGATGCCGACCAGCACATCGAACTTATCGAGACGCATGTCACGGATGATGGACGCGCGCTCCAGGGTGTCGATGTCCGAGTGGAGGTAGCGTACGCGGATATCGGCGTCCTTCAGGTACTTCGTCAGGTCCTCCGCCATGCGCTTCGTCAGGGTTGTGACGAGAATCTTATGCTTTCCCTCGATCTCACGATGGATCTGGGCGATCAGATCATCGATCTGTCCCTTCGTCGGACGCACCTCGATCTCCGGATCCAGCAGGCCGGTCGGACGGATGATCTGATCCGCCCGGAGAAGCTCATGCTCCGCCTCATACTCGCCCGGCGTCGCCGACACGAAGAGCATCTGATCGATCTTCTGCTCGAACTCCGTGAAATTCAGCGGACGGTTATCGAGGGCTGATGGCAGACGGAAGCCGAAATCCACGAGCGTCTCCTTCCGGGAGAGGTTTCCGTTATACATGCCACGTACCTGCGGCAGTGTGACATGCGACTCATCCACGATGACGAGATAATCATCCGGGAAGTAGTCCATGAGGGTATATGGCGGATCTCCCGGCTTTCCGAAGCTTAAGTGCCGGGTGTAGTTCTCGATGCCGGAGCAGAAGCCGGTCTCCTTCAGCATCTCGACATCATAGTTCGTCCGTTCCGCGATGCGCTGTGCCTCGATCAGCTTATCGTTATCCTTAAAGTAACGGACCTGCGCCTCCATCTCCTGCAGGATATTCTCGCACGCACGGTTCAGCTTCTCCTGCGGGATGACATACGGGCTCGCCGGATAGATGACGATGTGGTCCATGACCGCCGTCGCCTTCGCGGTGAGTGCATTGATCCTCGTGATGCGATCGACCTCATCACCGAAAAACTCGACGCGGTACGCCTCCTCGCCCTCCGACGCCGGGAACACGTCCACGACATCGCCCATCACGCGGAAGGTACCACGCTTGAAGTCGATGTCGTTCCGGTTATACTGGATATCGATCAGCTGACGGATGAAGTGATCCCGGTCCTTCCGGGCACCGTTCCAGACGGAGATCGCCATGTTCGCATATTCCTTCGGCTCACCGAGACCGTAGATGCAGGAAACCGAGGATACGACGATGACATCATCACGCTCGTTCAGGGAAGCCATCGCCGAGCAGCGCAGCTTATCGATCTCGTCATTGATATCCGAATCCTTCTCGATGTAGGTATCGGTCGATGGCAGATACGCCTCCGGCTGATAATAATCATAGTAGGAAACGAAATACTCGACCGCGTTCTCCGGGAAGAACTCCTTCATCTCGGAATACAGCTGTGCCGCCAGGGTCTTGTTATGTGAGATGATCAGTGTCGGCTTCTGCAGTCGCTGGATGATGTTCGCCATCGTAAAGGTCTTGCCGGAGCCGGTAACACCGAGCAGGGTCTCGAACTGATTTCCCTGCTTGAAGCCGAGCGTCAGCTTTTCGATGGCCTGCGGCTGATCACCGGTCGGTGCATAGTCAGAATGAAGCTTGAATTCGTTGTGTTCCATAGCGCCCTCCAAATCGTTTTTTCAGTATAGCACAGAAGCGCTGCATTGAACACTTGTTTGGCGTGCTTTCAAGATTTTCTGTCATGGACAGCGGAGGCCGGAGGGGCGGCAGCAGAAACACAGTACTCCGAGCTCGGAAGACTCTAAGTCGGGACCCCTAAGCGGCACTAGGCCCTCTGCTGCGTTCATGTCTTGCATAACCGATCGGTATTGGAACTCGGCAGATAATAATGTAGAGTTATGGGTGTAGAATTCTGATGTAGGCATTGGCCTGCGATTTAAATACAGAGAGCCGCAAAGGATGCGGGGAGGAATGTCGATGAATGCAAAGATTGTGACGATACCGGGAGATGGCATCGGTCCGGAGATCGTGGCCGAGGCCCAGAAGGTGCTCGAGAAGGTAGCCGAGGTCTATGGTCACCAGTTTACGTTTGAGAAGGTGTTGATGGGCGGCTGCTCCATCGATGCATATGGTGAGCCGCTGACGGATGCGACGGTCGCGGCCTGCCAGTCCGCAGATGCCGTGCTCATGGGTTCGATCGGCGGCAAGGTGGGCCAGTCCCACTGGTATGAGCTGCCACCGGAGAAGCGTCCGGAGGCCGGGCTTCTGAAGCTTCGGAAGTCCCTCGGACTGTTCTGCAATCTCCGCCCGGCGCATCTCTATCCGGAGCTTCGGAGGGCGTGTCCGCTGCGCGAGTCGATCGCAGAGCAGGGCTTCGACGTGATGATGGTGCGTGAGCTCACCGGTGGTCTCTACTTCGGCGCACGGAAAACCGAAACCGTCGATGGTGAGGAGGTCGCAACCGATACGCTCGTGTACCACGACTATGAAATCCGCCGGATCGCAAAGAAGGCCTGCGAGATTGCAGAGAAGCGCCACAGCCATGTGACCTCCGTGGATAAGGCCAATGTTCTCGATTCGTCCAGACTGTGGCGGAAGGTCGTTACGGAAGTGGCGGCGGAGCATCCGGATGTACAGCTCGAGCATGCACTCGTGGATTCCACGGCGATGCAGCTCGTTCGGAATCCGGGTCAGTTCGATGTTGTCGTGACCGAGAACATGTTCGGTGACATCCTCTCCGATGAGATGGCAGAAATCGCCGGCTCCCTCGGCATGCTGCCATCCGCTTCCCTCCGCGAGGACAGCTTCGGTCTCTATGAGCCGTCCGGCGGATCGGCACCGGATATCGCCGGTCAGAACATCGCGAATCCGCTTGCGACGATTCTGAGCGCAGCGATGCTGCTCCGCTACTCACTGAATCTCACGAAGGAAGCCGACGCCATCGAGGATGCGGTTGCCGAAGCACTTCGCACCGGCTTCCGCACCGGTGATATCATGGAAGATGACGTAGAGGGTCTCACCTGCCTGCACACCGACGAGATGGGGGATAAGATCGCCTCGCTCATCAGATAACGAAGCTTCCGAGCCCGAGTATAAAAAGAGGACTACCACCGGCAGTCCTCTTTTCGTATACGTTTTTAATCCCCAAGCAGATAATACAGGAGCATGATGATCGCGATCACGGCGATCGTGGTCAGCGCTACCTTGATCCAGCTGATCGGCGTCTTGCCGGATACCTTTCCGGTCTGTCCGTTGACCATGAAACGATAGATCTTATCCTGGTAACGGAAGCAGGAGATCCATACCGGAAGCAGCAGATACTTATACGTTACATCGGCATACTTCGCCTCGATGCTGACTGAACGAACATCATCCGGGTTATGCTGATCACGGATATCATCTTCTGCAAGCTCATGCATCTCTTCATCCATGATGCTCTGCGCCTTCGGCCAGGCATCCGTCAGCTTCAGCGTATAACGCTCGGCCATAAAGCCGGCCAGATACTGCGGCTTGTATGGCTTCACATCATCTGTACGATACGGCTCCACCGACTGAAGTATATTCTGATCATAGCGATCCGAAGCGGTCACCAGCACATCATCGAAGAAGTGCTCGATCTCGCCGCTGCAGCCATACCAGTCCGTGACGATCTCGGTTTTCCCATCGTCCTTTTTCACGGTACGGTTGATACCATACTCACCGGTATAGTCACCGCTTGCCTCTGCATCGAAGGTCCAGTACGGCACATACACGCCATGGAATTTATCCGGCTCCGCACTCTCCTTCGCCAGCTTCGGGCAGAAAAACTTATGCCCGATCCAGGTCTTAAAGAGCTCTGCCGCACGCCTTTGATCGACATCGAAGGTCACCACCCCACCCGGTGCCATGATCTTCTCTTTCTGATCGCCGGCTTCCATCACCTGGGTAGATCCGCAGTACGGACAGACGTTTGCGATGGCGTTTGCGTCGTACATGATTTCCGCGCCACAGGACTTACAGATGACCGTCTTCGTCGCCGTACCCCAGTCGGTCGTCGCGGTGTCCTCCTTTCCGGTATAGGCATGCTCTGTCGCGACGAATCTGCCCTCATCATCGATCGTGCCGCTCTCCTTCGCTTCCTCCTCATGCTGGATCGCTTCGGTATAATCACAGTATGGGCACTTCAGCCCACCGGTCGATGGATCAAATTCGAGCGTTCCACCACACTGCGGGCACTTTCGATCCGTCTCCTGCAGGGTGTTCGTCATCGTGGTCTCGCGATCCTCGGCAGCGGATCCACTCGCGCGGTTCGTTACATTGGTATTCGCCTGTGCCGTCTGCATCTCTGTCCCTCCTTCCATTCTCATATGTATCTTCGATCTCACATTCGTCTCTCAAAGAGAAGACTTCGGAGACGCTGTCGCAGAATCCACCCTCCGAATGCCCCTGTTTCAGATACATATACAAAGTGCGATGTACATTCGGACATCGCACCACAAATCTACTGCATCCGCTTACGCCTTCGGTGTTCCACAGTTCGAGCAGAAATTACCTGTATTGCCCTGATGTCCGCACTTCGGGCAGGTCCAGGTCGACGGCTGTGGCTTCTGGCTTCCACAGTTCGAGCAGAAGTTGCCCGTATTCACGGTTCCACATGCACAGGTCCAGCTGCCTGCCGGAGCAGCGGCAGCTACGCCAACACCTGCGGCCGCCGGTGACGGTGTCGTCGGCGGTGTCTGCTGCGGTGCGCCACCCATACCATAGAGCTGCTGACTGTTCATTCCACCGACCATGTTCGCCATGTTCATACCGGCGAAGGCCAACATCGGTCCGGTCGCGGTATTGTTCGCCGCATCCTTCATCGCCTGTGCCTGCGCAGCTGCGATCGTTGCGGCTGCCATCGTCGGATCCTTCAGTGCTGCGTTCATCTGAAGCACCTTGATGCGCTCTGCATCCTCGTCCGAAATCGTCGCGGAGCTGAGACCGAAGGCTGCGATTTCGATACCGTAGTTCTGTCCCCAGGTATTCGAAAGCTCCACATCCAGTGCCCGTGCGATGTCATCTGCATGCGCCGGAAGCTGTGAATAACGTACGCCCTGCTCGGATACAGCAGCGAATGCCGGCTGCAGTGCCGTAAGCAGCTCCGTCTTCAGCTGGCTGTCGATACGATCTCTCCGGAACTCATCGCTTACGTTTCCGCAGAGCTTCTTATAGAACAGGATCGGATCGGCCAGACGATATGCATACTCACCATGGCAACGAACCGCAACATCGGTATCGAGGTTGATGTTTCGATCGATGATACGGAACGGAATCGGATTCTGTGTTCCATACTTGTTTCCGATGATGTCCTTCGTGTTGAAGAAGTAGATGCGCTGGTCCGTCGCGGTATCGCCTCCGAACGCCACACGCTTCTTCCATGTATTGAAGGAATCCACGATACCCTTCTTCAGTCCACCATAGAAAATCGACGGCTCGGTCGACGCATCCCATACAAACTTACCCGGCTCGGCACTGACCTCTACGATCGCACCGTTGTCGACGATGATCATACACTGACCTTCGTTCACCGCGATGATCGCGCCGTTCGTGATGAGGTTATCTGACTTCTTCGTATTAAATGCTCTTCTCGCCTGCCGCGCCTCGCCCTTCTTCATGAGGACGTCTTCTGTCAACGCATCGCAGTAAAAATATTCACGCCACTGATCCGAAAGAACAGATTCCGCAGCGCCTAAACCAACCTGTAAAAGGCCCATATTATTTCCTCCTTTTCGATAATACTCCGTCGAAACGGTTTCACGGCCATACTCTAGCTTTATTATAAGCGAGAACGCGGAAACGCTCAATCAATATCGGTGAAATCGAGGAAATTAATTTCAACTCTATATTTTCAATGATCCTCCGCTTTTTCATCATTCCGGCATTCATCCAGGCGCTGCCGAAGAAGCGCCACTGTACTGTGCTTCGTTTTCACGCACAGCTTGCGCACACCAGCGCTTTTTTCTATAATAATTGAACTTACACACTACTATTCTCTTCCAGGAGGTACACCATGGAAAAAATCGCAAGCTTTACCATCAATCACGAGAAGCTGGAGCCGGGCATCTACGTTTCCAGAAAAGATAAAGTCGGCGCCGAGACCCTGACGACCTTCGATCTTCGTATGACGAGACCGAATCGTGAGCCGGTCATGAATACCGCCGAGCTTCACACCATCGAGCACTTAGGTGCCACCTTCCTCCGAAACGACCCGGAATGGGCCGAGAAGACCATCTACTTCGGACCGATGGGCTGCCGCACCGGCTGTTACGTCATCTTCGCCGGCGATCTCAGCTCCCGCGACATCGTATCCGTCATCACGCGTATGTTTGAGTTCATCCGCGACTTCCATGACCCGATCCCGGGCGCGGCACCTCGCGACTGCGGAAACTACCTCGACCAGAACCTCGGCATGGCAAACTGGCTCGCGAAGCGCTACCTCGACGAAACGCTCTACGTGATCGATGACACGCATCTGGTGTATCCGGCCTAAAGCAAGCATGGAGGCAGAAAGGTTTTTTTAGCCATTGCCTGCGGTGTTAAAAATCAAAAACGGAACCCTAAGTGGCACTAGGCCCTCTGCAAACGACTGAGTTTTCTTTATGAAAACTCAGTGTTGCAGAGGGTGCTAAGGAAAATAAATCCAAGTGCCACTAAGGGTTCCGTTTTAAGATTTTTATACATCCTCGGCAGAGTCACAAAAACCTTTCTGCCTCTATGGTGCTTCTGCTGCCGGCCCTTCGAGGCCATGGCGAAACGAATAGCTTCCCCGCTCTTCTGACCGATTACTCCGCCTGGCGCTTCTTCACGAGGCCGAAGATCGTCACGGCGATGGCAATCGGACACATTACCTTCAGGACCGGGAAGGAGAAGCTCAGGATACGATACAGTCCGGCGCTGGAAATCACGAAGCTGAAGATCGCGAAGCCGAACAGCCAGGTCTTATAGCTGATCTTCGGCACCAGCTTATGGAAATACTCCGAGCCGCTGGACAGCAGTCCGCAGCAGACGTTGAAGCAGGCGATGAAGAAGATGAGTCCGGCGATGATCTGTCCCGCCGCACCGAAGCACTGCTGGATCGCATACGACAGGATACCGGCACCGGTTTCCGTCTCGGTCAGGAGTCCCGGAACGCCACTCGAGATCGCACCGATATAGGAGGTTGCGAAATATACAAGAGCCAGCATGACACCGGCGATGAGCCCGGCCTTCACCGTTTCACCTGCGATCGCCCGACGATCATGCACACCGAAATCCTCGATGTTCATCGCGATGACGAGTCCGAAGTTGAGCGCCGCCAGGATATCCATCGTCTGATAACCGGTCATGAAGCCGGTCATGATCGGATGCTCCTGATAGCCGATGGTGGATGGCGCTGCGACCGTCACCGGCAGCTTCATCACGGTTCCCACGAAGGTGACGACGATCAGTATGACCAGAATCGGCGTCATGATTCTGCCCAGGATATCCTTCAGCTTATTCGGGTGCAGGGCCACGAAGGTCGCACCGGCGAAGAATACCATGGAGTAGAGAATACGTGCCATCATGAGGACCGATCCGCTCTCAGACGGCAGGAACTGTGCGACCGCCATCTCGAAGGAAGTACTGCAGGTACGCGGGATCGCGACAAAGGGGCCGATCATCAGGCAGATGAGGACCGTAAACACTGATGCAAACACCGGATGGATCATCGAACCGAGCTTCACGAGATTATCATGCTTCGCGACGGCAGCGACGGCCAGAATCGGGAAGCAGACGGCGGTGATGGTCAGTCCGACCATCGCCAGAACCGTACTGCTTCCAGCCTGTGCGCCGAGAAGCGGTGGAAAAATCAGATTACCAGCGCCGAAGAACATAGAGAACAGCATGAAGCCGATCGTGATCGTCTGTCGAAATCCTAGTTTTTGCATAATTGCCTCCTCTAATAAAAAAATTATAGCAATTATAATCCCTATTTATCTATGGAGGCAAGTGTAAGTTTAAATCATCAGAAATGAAATCCCGGAATGGCCTGTGCCCAGTCGCTGATGCCGATGATGGTCTTCGCAAAATCCGATACCATGAGCGAGGTGTTCGGATCGTCGATGTACTTGAAGACCTCGCGGGCCGGCTTCGCGACGAGCGAGGCACCATCTGCGCCGACGGAAGACAGTCCGAAGTAGAGTCCATCCTTCGTTTCGGCGGCATTGTCCAGCTGACGGGAAAGCATGTAGGCATCGATGTCCGGGTTGTTCTCGACGATATAGTGGCCATAGGCGACGGCCGCCGCCTGCTCCATCTGTGCGTCCTGTGTAAGCTTCCGGACGGAGCTGAAGCCCTCCTCGGTCATGAAGATATTTCGTACCTGACCGAGCTTATCCAGCATATACTGACTGTGCATATAGTTCGTCAATACCGAAAGGTTTGCATAGCTGATGACCGGTGTGGTGAGGTCGTTCGTCACCTTGCCAGAGGAGAAATCATCCCAGAAATTCGGATCGGTCAACGGATACGGGTACGGATGGATCGCCAGTGCCCAGTTGGTCTTTCCCTCCTCCTGATCGATAAACATAAAGTTATCCAGCACATCCTTTCCCGGATACTTTCCGACCGATCCGGCCTCCGGTCGGATCGTCCAGTACTGATCCAGCGAGAACATGACATTATCGCTCGCCGAAACCGATTTGATGGCGGTATAGAACACACGGAAGGTCCGCTGGAAAATCCGCGTATAGTCCCGGACACTGTAATTTCCGACATAATTCCAGTACTGGTTATTGATCTCGTTTCCGATAACCCAGTTTGTGATCTTTCCGTACCCGTTATGCCCGTTGTAGCGGCTCGCAAGGAAGGTCGCCATCGCCTTCACCAGCTGGAAGCCATCCTCGGTTTCGACATTGAAGCCATAGTACAGCGCCGCATCGCTCGTGACCACCTTCGTGCCCGGACGGTAGAGCGCCGGCTGCGTCGGATTCCATCCATTTACGAGGTTTACCGTGACCGCCACCCCTGCGCCTGAAAGACGGCTGATCTCCTGATCCAGCTGCTGAATCAGGGCCGAATCGAAGGAATAGACTTTTCCATCATAGTTGTAGCTGACGCCGGTGCCGAAAAGCTGTGCGGTTGTGACCGGGATAAAGGCATGCTTGATCCCGAGGTCGATGGCATCATCGAGGATGTTCGGATCCACCAGCAGTCCCTTCTTCCCGCGGTTCAGCGCCGGCGACTGGTCTGCCGCGATCAGCTCCGGATTCCCGATGTAGCAACGGTTCGATACGATCTGATAGCCGTTCCCACTGGCGATGGCAACTACGAATGCATCATAGGTCCGAAGACTGTTCGGGCCGTCCTGCAGGTCTGCCGTGAATTGAAGACTGCCGTTTCCGACCTCCTGCACCGCCAGATAGTCTGTCCGGCCATCGAGGTTCATCTGGTACGGCTTCACCGCAAAGAGGTACAGCTGCTGCCCGCTGCCGACGAGTGACGCTGCATCGACCGTGATATCGATGACCGCCGGATTTGCGGTATCGATCTCCGCCGACTGCACCGTCGCGTAGTGGGCGCCAATGCTCTGGTCCTGTGCGATCGCCGCTCCGCCCGTCGGTAGCGCTGCCGCTGCGCTCTGTCCGGCAGTCGCACTGTTTCCACCGCCCGGCAGGCTCATCTGGTACGCCGACACATCGACACCGCTGGCTGCCACGCTGCCTGCCACCGCCGTACCAGCACACGCAAGCGTCATCGCACCCGCCAGCACCAGTGCCGGCAGAAGCCTTCCTGTATCTGATGTTCGATATGAATCTTTATGTACTACATGATGTCTCATTCTCTCATCCTCCAAAAAAGCGGAGCCCTTTCGGTGCTCCGCCTCCATTCGTATTTCATATACCCATTTTACGGATGCAGCTACGCCGAAATCTTCAGCGCCTTCAGCTCCTCCTGTACACGTTCATACTCCGCCTTCATCTGCTCATAGGTCTGGTCATCCACGAGGCCGAAGTAGTAATCCTCGTAGAGCTTTCCGTCATGATCCAGATAGACGCGGATATCATAGCAGCGGTTCAGGAAATCATAGCCCGTACCATCCGCGGTGCAGCTCTCATAGACGTCCTCCGGGAGCATCGTCAGATCCTCGCCGATCTTCGCCAGCTTCTTCTGGACACGATTATGGATGCCCATATCCTGTCCCTCGACGAAGGAATTGATATAGAAAATCACATCCGTGCTCTCCATCGATGTGGACTCCAGATGGAAAGCCGCGTTGTCGCGCACGATAAAAGCCGTTTTCGTCTGACGCGAAACCGGATCATTGACCTTACCTGTGATATAGTCGCTGTCGACGACCAGCTTTACCGGACTCTCCAGCTTGTTGGCGATCGTACGATTCGCCGCGAGTGCCGTCACCACCATCATGCAGGAAAGCATGGCCGTCAGCATCAGCACACGTATACCTCTCTTAAAAACCATGATTACTCAGGGCTCCTCTACTCAAAAAAGTGAAAAATCAAATTTGAAAATTCACTTTTTAATATCTGTTTCTTGCATTATAAAGAAAAAACGGGAAGTGTTCAAGACACTTCCCGTTTTTGTAAGTTTATTGTAAGGAACGCCCCGGCGCCTGTGATGAACACAGACCGGCGGCCCCGCGCTTAGCTGAAGATCTTTACGAAGTTCTTCTTACCACGCTGAACGACGACGCCGTCCTTGAAATCCTCCGCGGTGAAGCTCTTCTTCACATCGGTGATTTTTTCCCCAGCGACCTGCACACCGCCTTGCTGCACATTCTGACGAGCCTCGGATCTCGACTTCGACAGGCCGGAAACGAAGAGCATACCGCAGATATCGATGCTGCCATCGCGGTAATCCTCTGCCTTCAGGGTGTACTTCGGCATATGCTCACTGTCGCCACCGCCGACGAAGATCGCCTTTGCGGCTGCCTCTGCCTTCTCCGCCTCTTCCTTACCATGGACGAGATCGGTGAGGGAGTATGCGAGTCTCTCCTTTGCCTTATTGAGGTCTGCGCCCTCCCACTTCGCCATCTCCTCGATCTCCTCGATCGGGATAAAGGTGAGCAGCTTCAGGCACTTGATGACATCGGCGTCATCGACGTTTCTCCAGTACTGGTAGAACTCATACGGTGTAGTCTTATTTGCGTCGAGCCATACCGCACCACCCGCGGTCTTGCCCATCTTCTTGCCTTCCTTGTTGGTCAGCAGGGTGATGGTCAGCGCATAGGCATCCTTGCCCTCCTTCTTACGGATCAGCTCCGTACCGGCCAGCATATTGGACCACTGATCATCGCCACCGAACTCCATATTGCAGCCGTAGTCCTTATACAGACGGTAGAAGTCATAGCCCTGCATCAGCATGTAGGAAAACTCCAGGAAGGTCAGGCCCTGCTCCATACGATTGGTATAGCAGCGTGCACGCAGCATATCATTGACCGAAAAGCACGGTCCGATCTCACGCATGAAATCCAGGAAGTTCAGATTACGCAGCCAGTCGGCGTTATTGACCATCTGGGCCTTGCCCGGTCCGAACTCGATGAAACGGCTCATCTGCTTCTTGAAGCACTCACAGTTATGATCGATCTGCTCGATGGTCATCATCTTACGCATATCGGAACGACCGGACGGGTCACCGATCATACCGGTACCACCGCCGACCAGGGCGATCGGCTTATTGCCGGCCTCCTGCAGACGCTTCATCAGGGTCAGTGCCATAAAGTGACCTACATGCAGAGAATCTGCCGTCGGGTCAAAGCCGATATAGAAGGTCGCCTTCCCGTTATTGACCAGATCACGAATCTCCTTCTCATCGGTAACCTGCGCAATCAGTCCTCTGGCTACCAGCTCCTCATAAACACCCATTTTACTTGCTCCTTATAAATCACATCTTTATAAACTTCAGGCTTCATCCCCTACAGGATCCTGCCCTTCAGGGGAACGCTCTTCTTTAATGATTAAAATCCGTTACAGATACATAATCATAGACCGTCGAGATCAGACGCTTCGTATCATCCCAGCCGATGCAGGCATCGGTGATGGACTTTCCGAAGATATGATCCTCCGGCTTGCAGTTTCCCTCTTCGATATAGGATTCTACCATAAGTCCCTTGACGAAACCAGCGAGCTCCGGAGAATACTTTCTGGAGTGCATGATTTCCTGAGAGATCCGCAGCTGCTCCTTGTACTTTTTCGCCGAATTGCAGTGGTTCGTATCCACCACGACGGCCGGATACACGAGATCCTTCTTCATATAGAGATCGTACAGAAGCTTCAGATCCTCGTAGTGATAGTTCGGAACGATCTGGCCGTGCTTCGACTGGGAACCGCGGAGAATCGCATGGGTATACGGGTTTCCGTCCGACTTTACCTCCCACTCGCGGAAGATGAAATCATGGGCATGCTGTCCCGCATAGATCGAGTTCAGCATGACGCCGAGGTCGCCGGACGTCGGGTTCTTCATACCCGTCGGTACATCGATACCGGACGCCACCAGGCGGTGCTGCTGGTTCTCCACCGAACGCGCACCGACGGCCACATAGCTCATGATATCACTGAGATAGCGCAGATTATCCGGATACAGCATCTCATCCGCGGTACTGAAGCCGGTCTGACGAAGCACCTCCATGTGCAGACGGCGGATCGCTCCGATACCGGCGAGCACATCCGCCCCCTTCTCCGGATCCGGCTGATGCAGCATGCCCTTATAGCCCTCACCCGTCGTACGTGGCTTGTTCGTATAAATACGTGGCACGATCATGATCTTATCCTGCACCTCGTCCGCAATCTCCTTCAGACGATTGCAGTACTCGAGTACTGGATCCGGATGATCCGCCGAACACGGTCCTATAATTAAGAGGAACTTATGTGAGTCCCCTCTGAAAATTGCCTTGATTTCCTCATCGCGCTCTGCCTTGATCTTCGCAAGGTTCTCCGGAAGCGGAATCTGCTCACGGATTTCTGCGCTGGTCGGAAGCTTCGATCTAAATTCAAATCCCATACTGGTCTCCTTCTTCTGAACGGGCCCTCTGCTGGTCCTTTCCGAGGACTGAGTCTGCCAATGTCTACATCCGGCACCTGCGCGCATAGCCACGAAGGTCCACTCAGCCGCATACCCGCAAGTATACGCGGAAAGAACCGCAAAATCAAGTGAACACGTGGCATGGCACATATTCCCTTCGTACAGGGAGGGTCCCGGAGGACCGGCAGCAGAAGCACAGTACTCCGTGACCGGAAAAATCACAAATCAGGACCTAAGAACCAGTAAGCCCTCTGCAATCGCTGAGTTTTCTTGATGAAAACTCAGCGTTGCTAGAGGGTCCAGGGAAAAGTACTAACTGGTTCTAAGATCCTGATTTGGATTTATTCACGGTCTCTCCGTATGGCTTCTGCTGCCGGTCCTCCGGGGCCCTTGCCCATCGCTGCCATGCATCATTTCGGGAAGGTGATGGTGATCTTCGTGCCGCGGTTCAGCTGCGAGCTGATGTCCACCTTTGCGTGGTGGAGCTCGGCGACGTGCTTCACGATCGAGAGGCCGAGGCCGGTGCCGCCGATGGCGCGGCTGTGGGACTTGTCCACCCGGAAGAAGCGCTCCCAGACGCGGTTCAGATCCTCCTCCGGGATGCCGATGCCGTCATCCTGTACCGTGATGGACCTGCCTTCACAGATGACGTAGACATGCCCATCCGGATGGTTGTACTTGATCGAATTATCGATGAGATTATAGATCATCTCCTCGATGTTCGTACGAACACCGGTGATTTCCGCACTGCCGCCCGACAGATCGACCGAAACCTGATGCTTCATCGCTTTATCGCGGAGACGATGGATGATCGTCTCCGAAAGGAGATAGAGATTCACCGGCTCCTGCTCCATCTCGACGCCGGCTTCCAGTCGGCTGAGATGCATGATGTCATCGATCAGCGCCAGCAGACGCTGGGACTCATCATAGATGGTCGTCGAGAACTCCTGCACATGCGCCGCATCGGTCACCATACCATCCTTCATCAGCTCGGCGAAGCCGGAAATGCTTGTGAGCGGTGTCTTCAGCTCGTGCGAGACATTGGCCGAAAATTCTTCTCTTACCTGCTGTGACTGTTTCACTGAATTCACAAATGGTCGTAGCTCCTCATAAACATCTTCATCCGTCAGGTCCACCGTCGGGGTATCCATCTTCTGAATCTGCTCTGCCATATGATCGAGCGGTGCCACGATCTGATGTGTCAGCCGGTTCGCCATCTGCGTCGCGAGCAGAAAGAGCAGCACCATGATGCTGAGAATCGCCGGCAGGATGCGGAGGAAGATCCCGATGATGTTCGAGGTTTCCAGGCCGAGGCGGATGACATATCCTCCACCGGCGGTGAGCATCGCTGCATAGTGGGCATTTCGTCCGAGGGTCTTCGAGAGACGCACGGCATGCCCCGCACCTTTCGCCATGGCTTCCTCGATTTCCGTCCGGTCGAGATGTGAGTCCATGGTTTCGGTGTTTCCCTTCGAGTCATACAGGACCTGACCACTGCCCGCATCCACCAGGGTGATACGCAGCTCTGCATTCTTCGAGCGATGGATATCCTTCAGATACTCATTCAGAAAATCCTCTACCTTCTCGCTTCCCTCTTCTGCGATTTCATTGATGCCGGCACAGAGCGCGTCGGTCTGCAGCATCAGATTCTCATCGGTCTGCTTATCGTAAAACCGAAAATACAGTACCTGACTTGCGAGCGTGCTGAGAACCAGTGCAAGCAGGGCTGTGATACATAGGCTTCTGTAAATACGCTGTTTCAATCTATTTCCTCTTTAAAACAGGCTGTTCTACCTGTATGAGCTGTCGGCTACCTGAACGAACCAGAACCACCTGCTGTACAGGTGGTTGTTTCGCAGCCGTCATCCTGCAAGCGGATCCATCGGTCGCACGATAGCATCAGTCTGCACTCAGACGATAGCCGACGCCACGGACGGTTTTGATGTACTGCCCGGCTTCCCCCAGCTTCTGTCGGAGGGTCTTCACATGCATGTCGATCGTACGGCTCTCGCCCCCATAATCATAATTCCATACCTGACCCATGATCTGATCACGGGTCAGCACGAGCTCCTGATTATGCATCATATAGTCGAGCAGCTCGAACTCCTTCAGTGTGAGCTCCGGATGAATCTCCTCGCCGCCTTCCTGCACGCTTACCCGGTGCTTCGCCTCATCGAGGGTGATCTCGTGAAAGCGGAGCGCAGGTCGTATGACCTGCTCCGTCGCCTCCTGTACGCCACCCATCTTCGCGCGCCGGAGCAGGGCCTTGACACGGCTCAGCATCTCCATGACGCTGAACGGCTTCGTCATATAATCATCGGCACCGAGGTCGAGGGTGGAGACCTTATCCGCCTCGGCCGACTTTGCGGTCAGCATCATCACCGGAATCTCCGCGAACTTCGCGCTTCTCCGAAGACAGCGCAGGACCTGTATGCCATCGATCCCCGGCATCATGACATCCAGCAGCACCAGTGCCGGTTCGAACTTCTCGGCATCATCGAGGAAGGACTGTCCGTCGCTGAAGCCGCGCGCCTCGTAGCCGTTGGCCGTCAGCGCATAGGTAATCAGCTTCTGAATACTCTCATCGTCTTCTACAACTGCAATTCTCGTCATCTCTTATCTCCTGTACTGTATGCACCCTGAACACCGCTGCATCCAGAACTGAACAGGGATGCCGGCGGAAGCCGATGCGTTTCGCTTTTCCCTATTATAAAAAACTCTGGAATTCCTGACTACGACAGAATGGGAATTTTCTGTTTAAATTCCCATCCATGTTACTGTTCAGGCGCAATTCGATCCCGCCGCTGCACGAAGTCAGGTGTAAAACGTAACCCATCCATGATGTCGTTTTACTGAAAACGCTTGAAAACACGTTCATCGCGGGCCAGCTTCTTCTCTTCCATGGTCTTCTGGTCGAAGGTATACTTCGTCATCACCGGACGCTCACCAGTGATGGAAAACTCCACCCACTCCGCGACATTCGTCGCATGATCACCGATCCGCTCAAAATACTTCGCCACCATCAGGAAGTCCAGCATCATCTCACCACGATCCGGGTACTTCGCGATGAGTTCGACGATTTCCTTTTTGATTTCGTCAAACATGTTATCCACGACATCATCCGATTCCTGCACACTCTTTGCAAGTGCGAGGTCCTTCTGAATGAAGGACTCGACGGCCCTCGTCACCATGCGCATCGTCGCGCTGGCCATATCCTGGATTCGAATCGCCGACTCCATACCGTCCTGATCCTTGCCATAGAGATACTCTGCGATATCGGCGATATCCGAGCACTGATCACCGATCCGCTCGAGATCCGAAATCATCTTCAGTGCCGAGCTGATGTAGCGAAGATCCCTCGCTACCGGCTGCTGCTCCAGTAAGAGACGGAGGCACTCCGACTCGATCAGTCGCTCGAGCTTATCGATTTCCGCATCCGACTCATAAATTTTATTGATCATCTGGCGGTTCTTCTCGCTGAGCTCTGTACTCTCTGTCGCCGCGATATCCTGCAGGGTCAGGGCCACCTGTCCGATACAGTTTTCACAGCAGGAGCCCATCTCTATCAGGTTCTGCTTCATCTCATCCAGCTGTCGATCCAACCTGCTACGCATCCTGTTCCTCCTTACATCTCACTATTCTGTACCATATTCTGTGTACGACATACCTCGCGCATGCGGTACATCTCTGTCTTTTCCTTCTTTTTCTCCTGGCGTCTGTTCTCCAGCTCCCAGCCGACATCCTGCAGCTTTCCTGTCAGGATGCGACGTGGCTTCGCCATCCATGTAAACCATGCAGCGAACAGATCAAACAAATCATAGCTTTTCATTCTATTCTCTCCTCCATGCCTCTCCCTGAGCACACTCTCGCCACAGCTGGATGTCCGGCTGTTTCCCGGACCTCTGATCGCAGCCGCTTTTCTTCATCGAAGCATCCTCCGGGCTCAGCCGAAACGTCCCGTGATATAATCCTCTGTCCGCTTATCCTTCGGCATAGAGAACAGCTTTTCCGTCCTGTCTGCCTCGACCAGCTCTCCCAGAAGGAAGAACGCGGTCTTATCAGAGATACGGGTTGCCTGCTGCATGTTGTGCGTGACAATCACGATCGTAAAATCCTTCTTCAGCTGCAGGGTGAGGTCCTCGATCTTCGAGGTGGAGATCGGGTCGAGTGCGGAGGTCGGCTCATCCATGAGCAGGACATCCGGCTTGACGGCCAGTGCACGGGCGATGCAGAGACGCTGCTGCTGTCCACCGGACAGACCGAGTGCGGATTTTCCGAGACGATCCTTCAGCTCATCCCAGATCGCCGTCTCACGAAGAGAGGTCTCGACGATCTCATCGAGCGTCTTCTTGTTGCGGATACCGTGCGTACGTGGGCCGTAGGCAACATTGTCATAAATCGACATAGGGAACGGATTCGGCTTCTGAAAGACCATGCCGACCCGCTTACGAAGTGTATTGACATCGACATCCTTCTGATAGATGTCCTGCCCATCGAGGAGGATCTGACCATCGACGCGGCAGCCCTCCACCAGGTCGTTCATACGGTTCAGCGACTTGAGCAGCGTGGACTTGCCACAGCCGGACGGTCCGATGAAGGCCGTGATCTCATTCGGCGCAATATTCAGGTTGATGTCGTGAAGCGCATGGAATGCGCCATAATGTAAATTCACATCTTTGATTTCAAACTTATCCATCATCTTCGTTATTCTTTCTCCTTACGCCTTCGATGCGAGTTTCTTTGCCAGCATCGATGAGAGTGCATTGATCATCGTAACAACGAGAAGCAGTACCACCGCGGTTGCATAGGACTGGTTCGTATAGAGGCCTTCGTTCGTGAGCACATACATGTGGATCGCGAGGGTTCGTCCGGAACCCATTATGGAGTTCGGAATGCCGGCGACCGTACCTGCGGTATAGATCAGCGCCGCTGTCTCACCGACGATACGTCCGATGGCGAGGATGATACCCGCGAGGATACCCGGCACGGCGGATGGAAGCACGATGGAAAAAATCGTGCGCAGCTTACCGGCGCCGAGTCCCAGGGAGCCTTCTCTGAAAAGATCCGGCACCGCCTTCAGTGACTCCTCGGTCTGACGCATGATGAGCGGCAGGATCATGATGGAGATCGTGAGGGCACCACCTAGGATGGAGTAGCCGAAGTGCAGCTGGATGACGAACAGGAGGTATCCGAACAGTCCGTAAATGATGGACGGAATACCGGACAGGGTCTCGGTTGTCAATCGAATCAGCTCAACGAACTTCGATCCGCGCTTCGCATACTCGACGAGGTAGATGGCAGAACCGACGCCCATCGGAATCGCGATCAGAAGTGACAGCACCGTCATCACGATGGTGTTGATCATCGCCGGCATCAGTGAAACGTTTTCCGTATTGTATTCCCAGGCGAAGAGGCTCGGCTGAAGATATGGGATACCGCGGATCAGGATATAGATGATGAGGAACAGCAGTGTACCGACGGTCAGCGCTGCGGACAGCAGGGTCACCGCACGTAATAAAATACTTTCAGTTTTCTGGTTCATGTCCTACCCTCTTAGTACTTGGATTCCGACTTGTGCTTGATGTAGCTGAAGATCAGGTTGATGCACAGCAGGAAGATAAACAGGACGACGCCCGTTGCGATCAGCGCTTCACGGTGAAGACCGACGGCATAGCCCATCTCGAGGACGATGTTCGCGGTCATGGTACGTGTGCCCTGGAAGATGCCCTTCGGCATACGCGGCTGGTTACCGGCGATCATGATGACGGCCATGGTCTCACCGATGGCACGACCGACGCCGAGGACGATCCCGGCGAAGATGCCGGAGCGGGCCGCCGGAACCATGACATGGAAGATCGAGCGCTCATGGGTCGCACCCAGTGCGAGGCTGCCCTCATAGTAGCTCTCCGGTACCGCATCGATGGCGGCTTTCGCGCAGCTGATGATGGTCGGCAGGATCATGATACCGAGCAGGATGGAGGCCGTCAGAATCGACTTGCCCTTCCCACCGAACGGCTGCGTCAGCACGGCGATGACCGGAACGATCACGACGAGGCCGAAGAAGCCATACACGACGGATGGAATACCCGCGAGGAGCTCCACTGCCGGGTTGATGATTTTATAGATTTTCTTCGAGCAGAACTTCGAAAGGTAAACCGCCGTCAGAATGCCGATCGGCACACCGACGAGGATGGAACCGAGGGTGACATAAACCGAGCCCACGATCATCGGCAGGATACCGAAGATTTCGTTCTTCGGCTTCCAGACCGTGCCGGTCAGAAACTGCTTTACGCCGATCTTCAGAATCGCTGGAATACCGTTCGAGAAGAGGAAGTAACAGATCAGGATAACGAGGAAGATACTCATGCTTGCGAGCAGCATGAATACATATTTCGCGATGCTCTCACGGACGGCGGCCGCACCGCTGCCACGGAGCGGATTTTCACCGCTCACACGTACATTCGTCCTTTCATAAGAAGTAATCATGCCAGCTCAGACCAGTCGGTGGTGTCACCTACATAGATGTCCTTTACCTGCTCGGAAGTAAGATCATCGACCGGGTTGTCGTTATTTACCACAACGGCGATACCATCCATCGCGATGACCTGACCCTGTGCACCCTTGGCGGTCTCCTCATCCTTCAGATCGCGGGAAGCCATACCGATATCACATACGCCCTCGATGGAAGATGTAACACCAGTGGTGGAATCCGACTGCTGAACCTCTACGGTTACATCACTGTTGAGTGCCTTGTATGCCTCTGCCAGCTTCTCCATCACCGGTGTAACGGAGCTGGAGCCTGCGACGGTGACCTTGCCGCTCTTTTCGGAAGCTGTGTACGCACCCTGGTTGCCCTGAGAGATATAGCCGTTATCCTCGACGACCTTCTGGCCTTCCTCGGAGAAGATGAAGTTGATGAAATCCTGTGCCACATCAGAAACCTCACCGGTGGTGACGATGTTGAACGGACGTGCGATCTTATAGCTGCCATCCTTGATGTCATCGACGGTTGCGGCTGCGCCGTCGATCTTCAGTGCCTTTACGGAATCGTTAAGAGATCCGAGGGAGATGTAACCGATGGCCTGCTTATCACCTGCGACGGAGGTGATCATAACCTCGGTGGAGTTGGTGATCTCTGCGTCATCGGTGGTGTAATCGACCTTTTCACCGGAAGCATCCTTCTGCTCTACACCGAAAAGCTCGATGAATGCGCCTCTGGTACCGGAACCATCCTCACGGGAGATGACATCGATGGCACCCTCCATGGAAGCGCCGGCTGCCTCGGTCTGTGCCTCGCTTGCTGCGGCCTCGGTATCTGCGGCTGTGGTATCTGCGACTGCCGCTGCAGTTGTGTCTGCAGCTGGTGCAGCGGTCTCTGTGGTGCTCGCGCCACATGCGGTCATCATCGACATCACCATCACAGCGGCAAGTGCAAGCTTGTTTGACTTCTTCATAATTTTTCATCCTCCTGAAAGTTGCGAATCGTCTGGGCAGCCATTTCATCGGCTTCTGTATGTTCTGTAATCCCCGTCGATTCCTTTTTTCTTTTTACTTATATTTGGTTTTCTTGACTACGCCTACATACTAGAGGACTTTTGTAAAGTCGTCCCTCACCCTTCTGTAAATTTTATGTAAAAAACTCCGAAGGGCCGGTAACGAAACACCAATGGTGTTGTTACCGGCCCTCCGGAGTTTTCTGCGGAAAAGCAGCAGACATCATGTTCTGTTTTTCAGACGCCCTGGTAGATGTGGAAGCCGCCGTCGATCGGGAGGATGGTGCCGGTGACGAAGCGGGAGCCGCGTGGGTCGACGAGGTAGAGGAATCCGCCGACGAGGTCTTCGATTCTGCCGAAGCTGCCCATCGGGGTGCTGTCAACGATGTGCTGTGTGCGTGGCTTTGGAGTGCCGTCTTCGTTATACTGAAGGGCGTGGTTCTGTGTCGTATGGAAGAAGCCTGGTGCGACGGCGTTCACACGGATGCCGCTCTTTGCGAAGTAGATCGCACACCACTCAGTGAAGCTGGCGACACCGGCTTTTCCTGCGGAGTAGCCTGGGATGCGGGTCAGCGGATGATACGCGGACATCGAGGAGATGTTCACGATGTTCGCATTCTCCTGGCCCTTCAGTACCTCACCGAAGACCTGGGTCGGCAGCATGGTGCCGTAGATGTTGAGGTCGAGCTCACGATGCACATTCTCGAGATCGATGGAGAAGAAGGTATCCTCTCCCTCTCCGGCTTCACAGAAGTAATCCTGCGGCACCTGCGCAGCCTTCACGGCACCACCGGCACAGTTCACGAGGATGTTGAGGTGACCGTAGTGGGCGAGGATTTCTTCGCGGGCGGAGATCAGACTTTCCCGGTCGAGTACATTCGCAGACACCGCCATGGCCTCGCCACCATCCGCCGCGATTTCCGCCACGACCTTTTCTCCGTTCTCCCTGCTTCTGCCGAGCACGGCCACCTTCGCGCCACACGCTGCCAGTGCGCGTGCATACATGCCGCCGATGACACCGGTGCCGCCGGTCACCACGGCCACCTGTCTGCTGAGATCAATCTTAAATGGTACGTCCATCGTTTCTTCCTCCTGCCATTCTCTGTAGAAATCATGAATCTGCTGTCATTATGCACTACCCGTTTCCAGATGTCGAGCGTTAAATTATTAACCGGTTTACCGTGCGTAATTTCGTGCTTTTGCTGAAATCACAAGCCTCGTTCACCAAGCCCGAAAAGGCAGCCTTCACAGCGAGACCACGCAAAAGAAAACTGCTCCGCGCATCTGTCTTCTGCAACAGATACACGGAGCAATCATCTATAGGGGTTATCAATTTAAGAAAATATCAACTATCATCATGCAGGAATCGATCCAGACGCCTTCAGGCATCTACATAATGTACCACGATACCGCATGCCACGATGCCGACCATGGCTACGAAGAAATACTGTAAGCACTGCGCTGCTGCCGGAAGACCTGCACTCATCAGCAGTCCGCTGAGAAGCAGTGTGACACATGCAACCACGATGGCTCCTGCCTCGAATGTAACCAGGAGCTCCGAAACGAAATCCATAAATCCATTGATTCTTGACGTATCGTTCATAAAAACATCTCCTCTCGACCATGCTCTCATGACCACGTACAGCAGACAGCTGCTGTCATGAAAAAATCCTGTGAAACATCCTGTGGGAATGGTTCTCATTCCTTCTATTTATATTGTATCGTATTTTTTTCAGTTGTGAAGAGCTTTATATGAATGATAAATTTCTTTTATAGCACCGATTAATCGAAGTTATTCTACGCGCACATTTGTCCGCAGCACGCGGACAAATCGTAAATTTCAAACTACACCGATCAGCCAGAGCCCCGGAGGGCCGGCAACAGAAACCATACGGAGAGGTCGTGAAGAATCAAGCCGTGGCCCCTTAGCGGCACTTGGTGCTATCTCTCCTTGGAACCCTCTGCTTGGAACCCTCTGCAATGCTGAGTTTTCATCAAGAAAACTCAGTGATTGCAGAGGGCCTAGTGCCGCTTAGGGTCCCGGCTTAGCGTCTTCCGAGCTCGCAGTACTGTGTTTCGGTTGCCGCCCCTCCGGGAGCCTGGCGTAGTGATATCATCCTGCCATAGAAAAAGCGGCCCTCCTATGAGAGCCGCTTTGATCATTCAGTGCGCTGTTTATTCTGATTCCTTACCGGTGGCGTGACGGAACGCAAGCATCGCGAGAAGCAATACGACGAAGCCGGAAATCAGTCCGGAGACCGCATGCTTCGTGAAACCAGCCACGATATAAGCGATCGCCGAGGAAAGTGCCGCGGTCAGCGCATACGGGATCTGCGTCGATACATGGTTGATGTGCAGGCACTGTGCGCCGGCACTCGACATGATGGTGGTATCGGAGATCGGTGAGCAGTGGTCACCACAGACCGCACCGGCCATGCAGGCCGACATGGAAAGGATCATCATGTTGTGGTCGATGCCCTGGAAGCAGGCTACGACGATCGGGATCAGGATACCGAAGGTGCCCCATGAGGTACCGGTTGCGAAGCTTAATCCGATGGCGATCATGAAGATGATAACCGGAAGGAACTGCAGGAAGTTCTTCGCAGAGCCCTGTACGACACCGGCGACGAACTCCTTCGCACCGAGGCTGTCGGTCATGGCCTTCAGAGACCATGCGAGCGTAAGGATCAGGATGGCCGGAACCATCTGCTTGAAGCCCTCCGGCAGGCAGTCCATGCACTCGTTGAAGCTGAGTACGTTACGGATCAGATAGAACGCAAGGGTGATGACCAGTGCGCAGAAGGAACCGAAGACGAGACCGACGGAGGCATCCGAGCCGGCGAAGGAATCGATGAAGCTGACACCACTGAAGAAGCCGCCGGTGTAGATCATACCGATAACGCAGCAGATCACGAGTGAGAAAATCGGAACCAGCATGTCGATGAGGTGTCCGCCCTCTCGTCTCGCCTCGTCGGCCGCATTCTCGAACGGACGCTCCGGCGTGGTATAGAGATCGTGGTGCTCGATCGCATTGACCTCATGCTGGTGCATCGGGCCGAAATCCACCTTCAGGGCCACCATCAGGATCATCATCGCGATGGTGAGCAGTGCGTAGAAGTTATACGGGATGGTCTGCAGGAAGAGGCTCATGCCGTTCTCTCCCTCGACGAAACCGGACACGGCCGCCGCCCAGGAGGAAATCGGGGCGATGATGCAGATCGGAGCTGCGGTGGAGTCGATGAGGTACGCCAGCTTCGCACGGCTGATCTTATGCTTATCGGTCACCGGACGCATGACGGAGCCGACGGTCAGACAGTTGAAGTAGTCGTCGATGAAGATGAGGCAGCCAAGGGCGATCGTGGCGAGCTGTGCGCCGGCCCTCGTCCTGATGTGCTTCGATGCCCAGTCACCAAATGCGGCAGAGCCACCACTGCGGTTCATGAGCTGTACCATCGCACCGAGGATGACGAGGAAGCAGAGGATGCCGACATTATAGCTGTCGGACAGAACCGAGATGATACCATCGACGAAGATGTGGTTGATGGTGCCCTCGAAGTGATAACCGGAAAACAGGAGCGCACCGGTCAGGATACCGAAGAAAAGGGAGCTGTATACCTCCTTCGTGATGAGCGCGAGTGCGATGGCGATGACCGGCGGCACGAGCGCCCAGGCGGTCTGCTGCACCGTGTCAGCGGTGGTGATGAAGCCGGCGACCACGATAAACACGAGGACGACAGCGATGGCGGTCAGCGATGCGAAGCGGTTGCTTCGATGCTCTCTGTCTTTAAACTGCATAAAATCTCCTTACCGGGGCGTGTGCCCCTCTGCTCCCTCCCGGGAGAATCCTGGGTAGACAATAGCCGTTTCGCAGAACAGTTTCGGCCCTCCGGGCTCTGGTCTTAAGAATTTCGTAAGGGGGTCAGACCCCCTTACGAAATTCTTAAGAAAAAGGCAGTGATTTCATACGAACCACTGCCTCATAAATATGCATTCTATGAAACAATAGCTCCAACACATTTCTGTGAGAGTCTGCCGTCTCTTAAACGGCAGCCCAACTCGGTGCGTGTGCATCACACTCCGGTTTCGGCGTCTCATCCTTTCACTGCATCTCATGGACTATGCGGTCTCCATGCAGCTACTGATAATCAACGCGCCTCTATTGTCAACCTGTTAAATTTTCATATGCATCGCAACGCGATACATGCATGCATTATATGCTTTCCTATTATATCCGTCAATCCTTAAAAAGGGCGAATAAGCTCTTCTTTCGCTCGATAAACTTGTCGATATGGTCGAGATAGTCCGGAATCGACTTGCCGTTATCGCAGCGCTCCACCCGTTTATGGTAGAGATCCCCATCACGGGACGGCAGGACGACCTTCGTGCTCGTGCCGGCGCCACAGCCGACGACGGTATGCTTCTCCTCCATCATGAGGATGTTATAGAGGCATTCCTTGCCCTCCTCGCAGTACCCGACGTTCTCGAGATTGCCGGCCATGTTCTTCTGCCGGTAGAGATAGTACGGCTTCATCCCGAGGAGCTCTGCGGTATACTCCGAGGCGAGCATCATGCGCGTGATCTCCGGATAGCGGAAGTCGCCCACAGCAGCGTTCTCCTGCTGCTGCGTCTCCGCGAGGATCTCGTGCTCGTCACCCGCACGGTACACACCGGCCCAGAAATCGCGCTCGAGGGTCAGCCGCGCCGCCCGCTTGATGGCGAGGCTGTGTACGGTCAGGCTGTCCGGCCGGAGCCGTCCGATCTCCGAGAGCGTATGCGTCACCTCCGGGAGCTTCTCGCCCGGCAGGCCCAGGATGATGTCCATGTTGATGTTATCGAATCCGAGTTCCCGCGCGAGCCGATACTTCTCGATGACCTCCTCCACGCTGTGCTTTCGACCGATCAGGTCGAGGGTCTTCTGGCAGAAGGTCTGCGGGTTCACCGAGATCCGGTCAACACCGGCCGCCTTCAGAATTTCCAGCTTCTCCCGCGTGATCGAATCCGGTCGTCCTGCTTCGACCGTAAACTCGACGATCCCCGGCATCCCCGTCACGGTATGCATCCACGGTGCCTCGTCCATGTCCGCCGCTGCCGGCTTCGCCAATGCTTCCGCCGTGCCATCGTCACGCTGCGCTTCGTCTGCAACAGGCGCTGCGTTCGCACGCAGGATGGAGATATTGGCCTCCCCGCAGATCTCGTGGACAAGATCCATCAGGACCTGCAGCCAGTGCTCGTCGAGGGCCGTCGGCGTGCCGCCGCCGATGTAGATGGTCTGCAGCGGGCGGTGAAGCTCGCCGCACATATGCTGCACGGTGAAGCGGAGCTCCTTTCGGAGGTTCTCCATATAGTCGCCGAGGCGCTTCTCCCAGGCGTCGATCGTGTTGCTGAGGAAGGAGCAGTAGAGGCAGCGGGTCGGACAGAACGGGATGCCGATATAGAGACTCCAGCCCTCCTTATAGCTCCGGCCGGTGGTCTCGCGGATGCGATCGAGGATGCGCTGCTCCCGGACCGCGATGTCGACCATGAGATCGAGCTTCTCTCCGCGGATGCAGTACTCTCGCCGGAGATCGGCACGGATCTTCCGGAGCGCCTCCTCCGGGAACGTATGCCCTGGCAGTGCCTCCAGCAGCGGGCTCACGAGGGACACCGGACGGATACCAGTGAGGTCACCCCATGGGAGCTCCTTCCCGGTCATGCCGACCAGGGTGTCGTAGAGCTCGGCCTTGATGACGGACTTATCCTCCTTTCGGACACCGGTCAGCGGAAGCGCGGCGGCCTCTACGGTGAAGCTCAGGCGAATGCTGTCCTCCTCCATCCCCTCCGGGGTGACCTCGGACACCATGCGGGCACGGTTCTTCGTGGACTTTTTATTGACGGTGGTCACCTCACCGGTGGCCTGCGCCTGCTTCAGCGCGTTTTTCTCCTCCTGGGTGGTGTTCGAAAAATGCACGCCCTCCGGGGTCCGGATCTCGAACTCCTCCCCCGGATAGAAGGCCTGCACCAGCTCCCGGATGTCCTGCTCATAGCCCGCTGCGATACTGTCTAAAACTAATCGGATCAATGTTTCTACCTCTTCATCCTGTACGCGTAAAAGGACAGGTGCGGTGATGTCAGCGCCTGCCCTTCTCAATTTAAAGATTCACCCTGCCTAAGAATACCGCCGGGTTGTACTTCTGCTCGTTTCCGATCGAGCTCTGTGCCTCATGGCCCGGGAATACACTGGTATCCGCCGGGAGCACCAGCAGCTTCTCTACGATGCTCTTCACGATGGCTTCCTGCGATCCGCCCGTGAAGTCGGTGCGTCCGAAGGACTCCTTAAAGAGCGTGTCACCGGAAAACAGCACCGGATAGATCTTCGGCTCCGTCGCGCCCTCCGGCTGGAAGGACAGTCCGTCTGCGATATAGAAGCAGCAGGAGCCCGGCGTATGGCCCGGGGTTTCCAGCACCTTCCACTCCCGACCGAGGTGGTGCAGGGTATCGCCGTCCCGGAAGGTCTCATACTCCCCCGACTGCAGTGTGACCTCGACGCCGAAGTTTCCGCTCAGGTTCCGCTTCGGATCTGCAAGGGTCTCCGCCTCATCTGCACAGGCGAAGATCTTTATGCCGAAATGCTGAGCCACATCCTTCGCCGCCATGATATGGTCGAAGTGGCCGTGGGTGAGGAGGATCGCCTCCGGCTTCAGATGGAGCTCCTCCTCGATGATTTTGATGATATGCGGTGCGTTCGCTGCCGGATCGATGATGACGCAGGCACGTGTTTCATCATCGTAGCAGAAGTAAACGTTCGTCTGCACCACGCCGGTTACATACTTTGATACTTTTAACATGATCCCTCCAAAAAACAATGCCGGGGGCATCACGGTTGTGATCCATGGCACAAAACCGTGATCAGCAAAGAGACAATGCCATTTGATGCGCCTTCGGCGCGGGCATTGTCGTTTGATTTTGCCGCCTCCTGCGGCAAAACGGCCTCGCCGCCCGGGGGCATCACGCTTGCGTGCTTTCAGTACGCAAGCGTGATCAACCTTGTGCTCTTTCTATATCAATCACGCCGCTGATTTTACGAAGCTTCGAAACCAGTGAGCTGAGTTCTTCTTTGTTATGGATGTCGAAGGAGACGGTGATCGTCGCCTTTTCGTTTTTGCCGACACGGGAGGTCAGGGACTTGATGTCGATGTTCGCATCGGTCAGTACCTTCGAGACGTCGACGAGGAGGCCGACACGGTTTGTCGTGAAGATCTCGAGCTCGGTTGCGTAGGTTTCCTGTGCGTTATCGGACTGCCACTCGGCCTCGATGAGGCGGGCCTTCTCGTCCTCCGGCAGGTTCATCATATTGATGCAGTCCGTGCGGTGGATCGTGATGCCACGACCACGGGTGACGAATCCGACGATTTCATCGCCCGGCACCGGCGAGCAGCACTTCGCGTAGCGCACGGCGAGATCATGGATGCCCTTCACCACGATACCGGACTTCGACTTCCGGATGACCTCCGGCTTCTTCGTCATACCCTCGATGTTGTGCAGGATATCCTCGTCCGAGACATTGTCCTCATCCGACTTATGCTTTAGCTCGATGAGCTTCGCGATGACCTGAGACTCCTTGAGCCCGCCACGGCCGACGGACGCCAGCATGGACTCCCAGTCGGTGTAGCTGTAACGGCGGATGACGCTCTCGACATACTCCGGCTTCGTCAGCTCGCCGAGCGTGTAGCCCTTCGACTTCGCATAGTTCGTGAGGAGGTCCTTACCGCGCTCGATATTCTCGTCCTTCTGCTCACGCTTGAACCACTGGTTGATCTTGTTCTTCGCCTGCGTCGACTTGCAGATCTTCAGCCAGTCACGGCTCGGACCTCTCGAGTTCTGCGAGGTGATGATGTCGACACGGTCGCCGTTCTTCAGCTGATAGGTGACAGGTACCAGCTTGTCGTTGACCTTCGCACCGACCATCTTGTTGCCGACCGCTGAGTGGATCGCATACGCAAAGTCGATCGGACAGGAGCCGGCCGGCAGGTTCTTGACATCGCCCGTTGGTGTGAAGCAGAAGACGTTCTCGTTAAAGAGGTTCAGGTCGGACTTGACCATGTTCATGAATTCCTTCGAGTCGGACTCGTCCTTCTGCCACTCGAGGATCTCATGCAGCCAGTTCATCTTCACATCTTCCTGCTCGCTGGCCTTTTCCTTCGATCCGCCGGACTCCTTATACTTCCAGTGCGCTGCGATACCGAACTCTGCCGTACGGTGCATCTCGAAGGTACGGATCTGGATCTCGAACGGTACACCGTCGGAGCCGATGACCGTCGTATGCAGCGACTGGTACATGTTCGGCTTCGGCATCGCGATGTAGTCCTTGAAGCGGCCCGGAATCGGAGTGTACATCTTATGGATTACGCCGAGCGCCGCATAGCAGTCCCGCACCGTTTCCACGATGATACGGATCGCAAACAGATCATAGATCTGGTCGATGGTCTTATTCTGGTTCACCATCTTACGGTAGATGGAGAAGAAGTGCTTCACACGGCCGCTGATCTCGGCATCGATGCCGGACTCCTTGATATGCTTCGAGACCTCAGAGACGATGTTTCTGATCCGGGCTTCTCTGGCTTCCTTCTTCAGGTTGACCTTCGCCGCGAGATCATAGTAGATATCCGGCTCGAGGTACTTCAGCGACAGATCATCCATCTCGATCTTGATCTTACTGATACCGAGACGCTCCGCGAGCGGTGAGTAAATCTCGAGGGACTCACGTGCCTTCTCCTTCTGCTTCGCCGGCGTCTGGTACTCCAGGGTCCGGAGGTTATGGAGACGGTCGGCGAGCTTGATGATGATGACACGGATATCCTTCGCCATCGAAACGAACATCTTTCGGAGATTCTCCGCCTGCATCTCGACCTTATCGGTATTGAGATTGAGCTGTGTCAGCTTCGTGACGCCATCGACGAGCAGTGCCACATCCGGATTAAACTCCTTCGTGATTTCCTCGAGCGTCATGCCGGTATCCTCGACGACGTCGTGCAGAAGTCCCGCGGCGATGGTTTCCTTATCCATCTGGAGATCGGCGAGAATGATCGCAACACAAAGAGGGTGAATGATGTATGGTTCACCCGATTTCCGCTTCTGATCCTTATGCTGTTCCTTCGCTACCTGATAGGCCTTCTCGATCATCGTGAGATCATCGGATGGATGATATGCCCGGATGGCCCTGATCAGTTCCTTATATAATTCCTCCGGTGGTGTGTTATCCGCAGGTCTCTCCAGTACTACTTCTTCCTCTGTCATCATAGCGCTATCCTCATCATGAAGTGCTGTTCCGCGCAGACAGATGCGCTGCGCACACTTCTCTTTATAAACATATAGTCAAATTTAAATTTTACTATCAGTATGGAATAATGTCAAAAGATGTATCGATTTTCGGCATATCCAGGCGCTGTTCACGCGTCGTATGCCCGGCTTCGCATGTACTTCTGCATCACGCGCCGCCGCGCCTTGTACAAATATCCATACAATCTTTATGAATTTTTAACGATTCCGTCATAGCTTGTACATACCTTTCGGTTAAAATAGATATAGAATCGAAAACAAATGGAGGACTTTTCATGAATATTCTTTTCTTCCTGACTCCGAAATGTGATGTTGCATATCTCGAGGAAGATTATACACTGCGGCAGGCGCTCGAAAAAATGGAGTTCCACCGCTACTCTACCATCCCGATCCTGACGAAGGACGGCAAATACTATGGCACCATGACCGAGGGTGACCTGCTCTGGGAAATCAAAAACGATCTCCACATGGAGCTGAAGGACACGGAAAAGATCCGGGTGGCCGACATCCCGATGAAGAATCACTATGAGCCGGTGAAGGTCAACGCCAGCATGGAAGATATCATGAAGCGCGCTTCCCGGCAGAACTTCGTTCCGGTCGTCGATGATTCGGACCACTTCATCGGTATGATCCGACGGAAGGAGCTGATCAATTATCTCTACGAGCATTCCGACATCAAGGATGCCCTTCTCGACGCCGTAAAAAAGGTCATCTGATCGATTTCTTTTTCACGGACGATCCCGGCAACGCATCGTCGGTCAATGTAAACGATCCGTGGGGCACGTACCCACCCATCCAAAAGAGGCTGCTGCAGGAATCCGCCGGCAGCGGTTCTGATGTACATCAGATTCCGCCGCTCAGGATTCTCTGCAACAGCCTCTTTGCCTGTTCTGATTTTCTTTTCGTCCGCCTGCTTCGATCTGACACGGCTTAGTATGCCTTGATCTGATCATCCGCCGATTCTCCGGTGTTTTCGATGTTTCGGATGATGACATCATAGCTGATGCCGTTCTCCATCCGGACCGTACAGCGGTCGCCGACCTTATGTCCCATGATGGCACGTCCGATCGGTGATTCGTTCGAGATAAGTCCGTGAATACTGTTTCCACGAATCGAGGTGACGATGCGATAGGTCTCCTCCTCATCATCCTCCTCGAAGTACAGGGTCACGGTATTATTGAGCCCGACCTCGTCGTCCTTCGACGAATCATCGATGATCCGTGCGAAGCGAAGAACCCGCTCCAGATAATTGATACGGCCGTTGTTTTCACGATTGGCCTTCTTCGCTGCATAATACTCGAAGTTTTCCGAGCGGTCCCCCTGCGCGGCTGCCTCCGCGATTTCCTTCGTGATCTGCGGACGGAGCACCAGCTTCCGATGGTCGATCTCGGCCTGGATCTTCTCGACGTCCGACTTCGTCAGCTCCTGTCCCATCACTTACCCTCGTAGGTGATCAGGGAGGTCAGCGGATACTTCCGGAGCTGATCACGACCGTTCAGTCCCGCAAGCTCCATCACGACAGCGATCTGTGCCACTTCACCCTGGAGCTGCTCCACCAGCTTGCAGGCAGCGGCAAGTGTACCACCGGTTGCGATCAGATCATCGACGATCACGACCTTCTCGCCCGGCTTGATCGCATCCTTATGGATCTCTATCTCTGCCTGACCATACTCGAGATCATACTTCGCAGAAACGGTCTCTCGCGGAAGCTTGCCCTTCTTACGCACCGGCACGAAGCCCTTATGCATCGCATACGCGATCGCGGTTCCGAAGATGAAGCCTCTGGACTCCAGGCCCAGCACCACATCGAAATCTACGCCCTCCAGGGCCTTGATGAGACCATCCACCGCATCCTGCAGGCCGTCCGGATCCTGTACCAGGGATGTGATATCACGGAACATGATGCCCTTCTGTGGGAAATCCGGAATGGTCAGTACATAATCTTCCAAATGCTCTCTCTTCATAACGTCTCCTCGCTTTTCGTTTCATACTATACCGGCGATGACTCGCCGTACAGACGGATCGGGGCCTGCAAAGAAGCCCCGTCGCATCATCGTTTAATTCTTATGGTACTTTGCTGCATAGCTCATGATCGCGGCGACGGTCTTTCCATCCGTCATCTTCCCATCATAGATCAGCTGCTGCAGATCCTTGAGCTCCCAGGCCTCGACCCCGAGCTCCTCATCCTCATCCCAGTGAACCTTTCCCTTCTCGAGATGATCCGCCACATAGATGCCGATCTTCTCATCGAGAAAGGCGATGGTCGTATTGACATACAGCAGGAAATCGAGGTGATCCGTCTTATATCCGGTCTCCTCCTCGAGCTCACGCATCGCACACTCCTCAAACGGCTCGTCCTCCCGATCGCGCTTTCCCGCCGGAATCTCCAGGGTATAGCGGTCGAGTGCATGACGGAACTGGCGCACCATCAGGATACGACCATCCGGAAGCACCGGCAGTACCGCAGCGGCGCCCTTATGATGGATGAAGTCCCAGTGGGTCTTATGCCCGCCGACATCCACATAGTCATCATAAACGGTGATGACCTTGCCCTGATATGCAAGCTTCCGCTCGATCAGCTTTACCGGTTTCTCTGCATTATTTTCGTTCAACATAAAACTATCCTCCTGTGCTCCAAGCACACGAGGATAGTATAGCATATCTCTTAAAGAATGATGAGCTGAATTTCTACGCATACAGGCGAGGTCAATGCTTATTTCTCCTGCTCATCCACGTCTTCCTTCACTTTTTTCCGGACGATCGTCTTTCCGATGCGCCGGTTCTTGATGTAGGCGACATCGACATTCAGTTCATCCGTCTCGAGATGGAAGGAGCTGCCATCATCCGGTACGGTGCCGATGATGCCCATCAGATAACCGCCGAAGGTATCCGCATCCTCCGTCGGGATGTTCACCTTCAGCTTTTCGTTGACATCCTCGATGTCCGCCGTGCCGAGTACGATCCACTCGTTCTCGCCGATCGCTTCGATCGGATCCGGCTCCGGTACTTCATCCTCATCCTGCAGATCACCCACGAGGGCCTCGATCAGATCATGCACGGTGACGATGCCGGTCATACCGCCGTACTCATCGATGACGATGGCGTAATACTTCCGTGTGCGCTTCATCGTCGCGAAAAGATCCGAGACCTTCATGTTCTGCGACACGAAGAACGGCTTGTCGACCGCGTTTTTCATGACATTTCCACGGGACTGATCCGGCAGGCGGAAATAGTCCTTCGTATCGAGTACACCGACGATATCGTCATCATCCTCTCCACAGATCGGATAGATCGCATAGCGATGGCTGTAGATCGTCTTCCGCCACTGACGGTCCGTGTCCTCAAGATACAGCATCGCCACATCCGGACGGTGCGTGCAGACATCCTCCACGGTCAGGTCGTTAAACTCGAAGACGTTCTGGATCATCTCGTTCTCGACGGTTTCGATCGTACCCTTCTCGGTCCCCTCATCGAGCATCAGCTTGATATCCTCCTCGGACACCTTATCCTCGACATCCTCTGGTCGGATGCCCAGCATGCGCAGTACACGATTGGTCGAAGTGGTAAGAAGCCATACGAACGGGGCGAAAATCGTCGATGCCAGCTCCAGGATGCCGGCGATGCTGAGTGCGATCTTCTCGGTATAGGCCTGTGCCAGCCGCTTCGGAACCAGCTCGCCGAACACGATGCTGACATAGGAAAGGATCATGGTGATCAGGATGATCGCGACGTTCTCGATGACCTCCCGTGCAACCGGAAGTCCGGTCAGCAGAACCACATCGGTGAGTGGCTTCGCGAAGCTGTCCGCCGCAAACGCCGACGACAGGAATCCGGCCAGCGTGATCGCCACCTGAATCGTCGACAGAAACTTCGCCGGCTCGACGGTCAGCCTGAGCAGCTTGTCTGCCCGTTTATTCCCATCCTCACTCAGCTTGCGAAGCTTCGCATCACCGACCTGCAGCACGGCAATCTCTGCGCAGGAAAAAAGTCCATTAATCAGAATCAGCACAATCAGCAGTAACAATCGTCCAACCATAAATTCACTTACCACCCTCCGCGTGGCACCACCCAACGTTCCCGTGCCCGTTTTCCGGCACTCATCTATCCACCATATCGCAAAGGGCACAGAAATACAAGCCCCTTCTTGCGGACAGCCGCTCAGGCAGGGCCCCGGAGGACCCTGCCTGCGTCAGATGGCGTACTTCTCGTACATGGCCTGGAGATAAGCGCAGTCCGCTGCATAGCGGTCTGGAGAAGAATTCTCGAGGGTACCGATGATGTACGGCTTCCACTGTGCTACCTGCCGCATCAGCTCTTCATAACAGAAGATACCCTCGCCCGGATGACGGTACTTCTGGTCCTCGCCCTCGAAGACACAGTCCTTCAGATGGAGGGTCGTGATGCGGTCGCCATAGAGCGTAAAGGCCTGACGGATCAGGGCATTCTGACCGGTCGGGTCGTGCGCAAGCTCCGGGGTGATGAGATTCACCGCATCCAGGATGACGTCGAAGTTTACGGAATCGATGTCATCGAGGAAGCGACGCATCATCTCCGGTGAGCGTAAGGTGTGGTTATACACGCTCTCAACGCCGACCATCACGCCGAGCTTTTCCGCCGCATCGCGGATTCGCTTAAAGCTGTCCAGTACACGCAGGTAGTTTTCCTCGGTATAGGTTTCCGGTACGACCTTCATCTCCGGATCGGCGCGTCCGGTTTCGGTCCCCACCATGTCTGCGCCGATCAGCTTCGCATACTTCATATGCTCGATGAAGCGCTGTACCTGCTGAAGCCGCTTCTCCTCATCCGGATGGGCTGGATTGATATAGCAGCCGAGGATGGAGACATGGAGGTCCCGCTTCCGTAACTCCGAAGCGACATAATCGCCGAGGCCTGCACTAAAATGGCCGACGGAGGTATCCACATCGGAAAAGCTCTTATTCATCGCGAGGTGAATATAGTGGATGTGCAGCTTCTGCACCTCATCCAGCACCTCGCACACACTGCCCTTCGGACAGATGTCATGTACACGCATACCAAACTGAATCATCTTTTCTCCTTTATACTGGTGTCGACGGTTTTACGATACTGTACCGGCGTATGGCCGGTGGTCGTCTTAAATACCTTTTCGAAATACGTGATGTTTCCGAAACCGCAAAGATCAGCGATTTCGGTGATGGAACGGTCGGACTCCCGGAGGAGCTGCTGCGCCTTCTGGATCCGGATGTAGGTCATATACTCGACGACGGAGAAACCGGTGACGTTCCGGAAGCTCCGGGTCAGATAGGAGCGGCTCATGAAGAAGCGCTGGGCCAGCTCCTCGAGCGAAACGCTCTCGTGAATATGGGTCTGCAGATAGAGTGCGACCTCATGTACCTTCTGATGCACACCCGTCTTCACGACGGTTTCCGGTACGACTTTCTGGTTTGCCTCGAGCTCCGCATGGAGCTGCCGGCGTCTCGCCTTCGCGAAGATGCTGGCCAGCTCGAGCGCCTGAAGATATAAAAAGGCGTGGGCGTCCTCCATGGAAACAGCCGCGCCCATTTTATCCTCTTCACACATCGCTTTAAATTCGGATATCACGGCAAGAATCAGCCGCCACTCGCTGTCGTTGAACGTTGCGACGCCGTTAAAGCGGTCACCGAAATCGTCGAAGCCCCGGAGCCCGGCGACCCGCAGGATCTGATCGAAGCGTGAACGATCCAGCTGCAGGATAAAATTATGATGATCCGGTGGAAAGCCCGGTGCCGTCGAGGTCTTATGGATAAGATTATGATTGACGACGATGGCGGAGTGCGGCGACAGGCGGTAGGTCTCCCGGTCTACGAACATGAGTCGCTGTCCCTCGAGGATGAAGTGCAGCTCGATGGTCTCGTGTACATGCCGACTCCGCATGATGAAGCGATGATGACGCACTGCCTCGGATACGCGCAGACCCGGAATTCGCTTTTCAAACACGAGCTCCAGTCGCGAGTTATGAAGATTGACATCTCGGTGCTCAGCCATGGTTTCCTCCAGATTTCAAAAAGGGCATGCATGGAGTCCATGCACACCCTTTAGTTTATCGTAGCATCTCGGTGTAGGCAAGAAGCAACGGGCCGACGCCCTTCGCATCATTCTGCACCACCGGTTCGGACAGATAGTAGGCGGCGGAACCATCGCGATGCTGCTCTCCTCCGAGCCCGCCGACGAGGCAGATGCCCGTCACACATGGTGTTCCATCTGCGTTTTTCGTCAGGCGATGATCGACGATTCCATAGAAGGCCTTTTCACCTACCGCGCGGAAGCTTTCCGGCAGGAAGCCGAGGCGTACCGCCTTCAGCAGTGCGGCACTGATCAGCGCGGTGCCGGAGGTTTCGAGGTAATTTCCCGCAAGCTCCGGAAGGGCGATCAGCTGATACCAGAGGCCGCTCGGATCCTGATACTTCGAGAGTGCCTTCGCGAGGTCCAGCAGCATGTGCTGGAGATGTACGCTTTCGGCCCCCATCGGAAGATCCTTCATGATCTCCAGTACATCGACGAGGCCCAGGATGAACCAGCCCTCCGCACGCAGCCAGAAGTTCGGGCTGCAGCCGGTGTCCGGATCTGCCCAGTACATCTTCCGGGAGGCATCATAGCCATGATAGTAGAGACCGGTTTTCGGGTCCCGCATCCTGATCTCAACATTGGCGATCTGACGACAGATATCCTCACAGTCCTTCTGTGCGTCGAAGCGCTTTTCGTACTCCATATAGAACGGAAGGGCCATATAGATGCCGTCGAGCCAGACCTGGTTCGGATAGATCAGCTTATGCCAGAAGTTCCCCTCCGGGGTCCGTGGCATGGTGCTGAGCTGAGAGCGTACGAGCTCGAGGGCCTTCCGGTACTTCTCTTTTCCGGTGAGATCATACAGTGTAAAAAGATTCTTGGCCGGGTTCACATTATCGAGCGAGTACTCCGCCGGATCATAGGTACGGATGCGGCCATCCTCCTCGACGAAGCCGCTCAGGAAGCGGTCCGCGAAGTCAAGAAAACGTGCCTCGCCGGTGATCTCATAGCGCTCGAGAATGCCGGTGATCATGCAGCCGTCGATATAGTTCCACTTGTTGCTCTTCCAGCTTCGGATCATCTCGAGATTCCAGGCCGGATGCGCGGAATCCGAGTGGGCCATGAGATAGTCGATGTACTCGTCGAGAAGCTGTACGGTCGCTGCCCGATCACCCTGAAGGTGATGTCGTTTCTGATCCATTGCTTACCCCTTTACAGAACCCGCGGTGACACCATCGATGAACTGATCCTGTGCCAGGAAGAAGACAACGAGGGACGGGATGATGGAGATCAGGGACAGCGCGAGGATACGGTTCCAGGAGAAGCCGGTATCTGCATCCATGGACATCTTTACGAAGATGGCGGCCGGATAGCGCTTCGGCGTGGAAACGTAAAGCAGCGGTCCCATGAAGTCGTTGGTGGACCACATGAACTGGAACAGTGCCGCAGAGGTCATGGCCGGCTTCAGCACCGGAACGATGACATGCCAGAGGGTACCGAGGGCGGAGCAGCCATCGATCTTCGCCGCCTCATCGAGCTCCTTCGGGATATTCCGGAGGAACTGGATCAGCATGAAGACGAAGTAGGTATCCTGTGCGAAGAGCGTCGGCACGATCAGCGGAAGGTACAGCGGGGAATCTACCCAGCCCCATTTGTTGTACATGATGAACTGCGGAACGTTCAGTACGACGTTCGGCAGGAAGAGGGTCGCCATCAGAAGCATGAACATGAAGTCATGACCCTTGAACTTGAAACGTGCGAAGCCGTATGCCGTAAAGGTGCAGGATACGATGGTCAGGATGACCTTCGGGATGACGATCTTATAGGTGTTCAGCATGGAGGTCCAGATATTGATATCTCCGCCGTAGCCTTTCAACGCATCGATATAGCCCTGTGTGGTCGGGTGCTTCGGGATGAAGCCGATGCCGGAGAAAATCTCCGCGTTTGTCTTAAAGGACGCACCCACCATCCATACGAGTGGATAGATCATGATGACGCCCACCAGAATCAGGACGACATACTTGATGACGGTCATGATTTGTCTTTTTCTCTCGAGTGTCATGCTTATGCCTCCTCATCTGAATAGTAAACCCAATGCTTCTGGCTGTACTGCAGGATGGCGGTAAAGATCATCAGGATGATGAAGAGTACCCATGCCTGTGCACTGGCGAGACCCATATCGTACTTCTTAAATGCGTTGTTGTAGATCAGCAGGGATACGAGGGTGGTGGCACCACGCGGTCCTCCCTGGGTGATGATGTACGGTCCGTTGAACTCCTGGAATGCCTGTACGAGCTGTGTTACGAGGTTATAGAAGATAACCGGTGTGATCAGCGGTACGGTGATCGTAAAGAACTGTCTCCACTTACCGGCACCGTCGAGGGAAGCGGCCTCATAGAGATCCGGGGATACGCCCTTGAGGGCGGCCAGGAAGATGACCATGGTGGAACCGAACTGCCATACACGTAAGAGACAGATGATAAACAGCGCCGCGGTCTTGTTGGATAGCCAGTGTGGTCCGGCGATACCGAAGAAGCCGAGGATCATGTTGACGATACCGTCATCCTTGAAGATGGCCTTCCAGAGAACCGCGATGGCGACGGAAGAACCGAGGATGGACGGAATATAGTAAACCGTACGGAACATCTTTACACCCTTGATCTTGAAGTTCAGGATGTAGGCGATGAACAGTGCGAAGACGAGCTTCAGCGGTACGGTCATGAATGAATACTTGAAGGTGGTCATAAAACCGGCCTTGATCTTACGGTCGGTAAAGATCTTTATGTAGTTAAATACACCCCACCGGGAAATACCCTCGAAGAGTGATTCATCACTGAAGCTGTAGATCAGCGACGAAAGGAATGGATATCCCTTGAATACGAGGAATCCGATCAGCCATGGAAGGATGAAGAGGAGTCCTCTGTTCTCTTTCCAGAACTTGCCCGAAGGCTTCACTGCTTTTGAATTGGACATAATGTCTACCCCATAAATGCTATGAAATGGTTACGATTCAGCACCTTCGTCGGTAGCCGTATCTGATCTATCGTACGTGCTGAACTTTTCACAAGAGCAGGGTCCGGATCTCGAAAGGTCCGAACCCCCTCTTCATGTTTCATTCGTTGACTTAGTGGATGCGATTAAGCCTTGGAAGCCTCAACCTCATCGACAGCATCGATCATCTCCTGTGCGAGATCCTTCGAATCTTCATCGTCATAGGACATGTTGTTCATGATCTCCTGGTAAGCGCCCTCTGCGTCATCCTTGAGTGCTGAATCCTCATAGTACGGAGAAAGCTTGAACGGCGCATTGGCTGTCGCCAGCTGGTTTGCATCGTATACGAGACCCTCGAGCATACCCTCGGACTTCAGTGTCTCCTGTGCTGCCTTGGAAGCCGGAATACCTCTCTCAAGAGCGAGTGTCTTCACGCCATCACCGTTGAGCATATAGTTAAGAAGCTTTGCAGCCTCTGCCTGATGCTGGGAGTTCGGAGAAATCGCGAAGCCCATGGAAACCTTGTAAACCGTTGCCGGTGTGCCATAATCTGCCGGATACTCACCGATCACGAGCTCCTGGTTCTCATCGAGGGCCTTCTGCATCTTCTTTACAGAGGAATCCCACTCGATCAGACCTGCGTAGTGTCCATCGATGTAGTTCGGGTTCTTATCGAAAGAATCGGCACCATCACCCTTCAGCTTCTCCTGTGTCGGGATCACGTGGTTCTCCTCGAGGCTCTTCAGGAAATCGAAGCCATCAGCGAGCTCATCGACAGTGTAGTTCAGCTTTCCATCCTCTACCCATGCCTTGTTGTACTTCTCCTGCATGTAGTAGGTGAGAAGGATGGTCAGATCGAGTGTGCTGCATGCCATCGGATAGTAATCATCACCGAGCTTCTCCTTGAAGACAGGACCTGCTGCGAGGAGGTCTGCGAAGCTCTTCGGAACATCGAGGCCAGCCTTCTCATAGGTCGCCTTGTTGTAGTAGAATACACGGCCGGTCGAAGCTACCGGAACACCGAGTACATGACCATCGATGGTCATCATATCCACGATCGCCGGATCATACTGGGAAAGATCGAAGTCCGGAAGGGTCTTGATATCGACGAAACGGGTTCCATCCGGGCTGAACTGCCACAGCCAGTTCCAGTTGATCTGGAAAAGATCCGGCTCAGAGTTACCGGCGATCTGGGTTGCGATCTTATCCTGCCAGCCGGACCATGCGCCGTACTCGGACTCGATCTTTACGCCAGGGTTGGCTGCCATATACTCGTCGAGCATCTGAAGGGTTGCGTTATGTCTGGAGTCACCGCCCCACCATGAAATTCGAAGCGTTGCATCGCCACTGGAAGCCTCCTGTGCAGCTGCCGTCGTCGCAGCTGCAGCCTCCGCAGCCTTTGTGGTCTCTGCGGCGGCCTGTGTGGTGGAGCCGGAATCAGAAGAACCACATGCGGCAAGTCCGAGCACCATGGATGCGGCGAGTGAACCTGCAAGTACCTTTGTGAATGACTTTTTCATATTTACCTCCTTGGGAGCCGCTCTGCAGCTCCTCTGTATAAAGACCTTTCGGTCCAGGTTGATGATTTTATGGTCTCAGTTGATCGAGACATGGACGCTGTCATAATCCAGCACGTCCTGAAGCACCGGCTCGGTATCGTCGGAGCCTGTGATCTCGACATTTTCGAGGGTGAGACGCTTTACATTTCTCGCATAGATGGCTCTTCCGCTCATCTCCGGGAAGTGATCCATCATGATGGTCTGGCGCGGCTTTCTCTCCGATTTCGGGAGGAAGTCGACCTTTATGTTCTTGAGAACGATGTTCTCGATGTAGCGCTCCGGCAATCCATACGCCACCAGCATACAGGCATCGGCGCCGGTACATGTGATATTCTCGGCCCGGATCGTTCCGATCGTCGGGGTCTTATCATCCACCGGATGGAAGCTCTGGTTCTGTACGTAGTCGCTGTGACCGTCCGGATCGCAGAAGTAGAACATATTGAAGGTGAACGGCATGTGCACATCCTTCATGATGATGTCGTGGAAATATACCCCATCATACCGTGTTTCCGGTCCGCGACCGCGGCGGGTCTTGATCCGAAGTCCCCGGTCCGTCCCATCGAAGATGCACTGTGCCACCTCGACGTTGATCACGCCACCGGCCGCTTCCGAGCCCACCGTCACACTGCCGTGTCCTCTTTCGAGGAAGGAGTTCCGAATCGTGAAGTGATCCAAGATCTTATGATGGTTCTGACTCATATAGTACTTTCCGGACTTCAGGGCGATACAGTCATCGCCGACAGAAATCTTCGTACCGAGGATCAGGATATCATCACAGCTCTCCGGATCGAAGCCGTCTGTATTCGGTGAATCGGATGGGTTCCAGATTGTGATGTTGTAGACGCCGATATGATCGGTATAGTACGGATGGACTGTCCAGCTCGGGGAATTCTTCACCGTGATGGACTGAAGACGTACATGGCGGCAGTGATTCAGGAAGATGGTGTTCGGACGCCATGCGGTTCGCATCACCTTCGGATTCTGCCACCAGTCACCCTCGGCACCGCCACCATCGATGTGCCCCCGACCGACGATGTCGACGTGCTCTGCACCGATCGCCGAAATGAGGGAGGCGAAGGAGGTCTCCGGGTTTCCTTCCCAGCTCGCGAGATTATACTCGCCCGTTCCATCCGTCGTCTTCGTCATACCCGGCATCAGCGGATAGTGATTCCGGTCCGGATCGCCCTTCAGCACGGCCCCCTCGTCGATCCATAAGCTCATGTAGCTCTTCAGGAAGAGTGGCCTCGACAGGTAGGTTCCTGCCGGCACGTACACGGTTCCATCCTTCGGACAGGCACTGATCGCCGCCTGCAGGTAAATCGTGTCATCGGTCTCACCGTCGCCATGAGCACCGAAGCTCCGGACATCGAGCAGCACCGACTCGGCTTCCGTATGGAAGGACTGTGTCTCCTCTCCATCCTCTGTCCTTAAGCTCAGGGTATAATCGCTATCCGGCTGAAGACCATCGACCGTGAGAACGTTCAGCGTCGATCGCGCACGTTCCTCACCATCGAGGAGCACACTGTACTCCTCCGGTGCATAGCAGATCGTCTGATTGTCACATTCGATAGTGACGCTCCGCTTAAACACCGCCTGGATCGTGAATTTCATGTCTTTTCTCCTGTCATCAACTAGTCAAATCTTTAACGTTATGAAATATCACCAACAAGTTTCGCAACTTGGCTTAAGTATACGAGCAACTATCACAGAATGCTTATATAAAAGGACCTTTTTTGTCCATACTTATCTGATCGGACACTCATCTGGCATGAATTCACCATTTGTAAGCGCTTTTTTATGAATTTTCATGTCCGAAAGTTTGAGCAAGCATGATAAAGTCTTATAATAGACAGGACAATGTCTAAGATATTTATACAAATGGCGCTGCCGCCGAATATGCGCTTGAAAAGGTCGTCTCTTTTGCAGTAAAGAAGGAAAAAGTATGATATACTGACAAATCGGGGCCTGCATCACGCATATCTCTGGAAATCCATCGTCGGTACAGCGTACCGGGGCCCGTCCGAATCATCATATATAGTATGCCATGCCTGGGCATCATCTGCAGGTATGCACCGTTTTGAAGGAGAAGCTATGGGAAAGAAGCTTTTAGTCGCACAGTCCGGTGGACCGACGTCTGCCATCAACGCCACGCTGGCCGGCGTCATCGAGGCCGCCATCCGAAACCCGGAGGTAAGCGATGTGCTCGGTGCACGCTATGGTATTCAGGGCGTGCTGCGTGAGCAGTTCCTGGATCTGAGCGGCATCGAACATATCGAGGACATGCTCGCCACCCTGGCCGTGACCCCTGCCGCCGCACTCGGCTCCTGCCGCTTCAAGCTGAAGGATCCGGCACAGGACCCGTCGGAGTTCGAGGAGCTCATCCGCATCTTCCAGAAGCATGAGATCGGCTATTTCGTCTATATCGGCGGAAACGACTCGATGGATACCGTCTGGAAGCTCTCCGATTATATTAAGGAGCATCATATTCCGGACATCGTCGTGGTCGGTGCGCCGAAAACCATCGATAACGACCTCTACGGTATCGATCACTGTCCTGGCTTCGGTTCTGCCGCAAAGTATATCGCAACCTCCATCTCCGAGCTGGAGCGCGAGCTCGAGGTATATGACACACCGTATGTCATCGTCGTCGAGATGATGGGCCGGAATGCCGGCTGGCTAACGGCAGCGGCCGCACTCGCCGAGAGCGCAAACAGCAACGTTCCGTATCTCATCTATCTCGAGGAGCGTCCGTTCGATCTCAATGACTTCATCTCTGATCTCCGGGGCGAGCTCGCGGTCGGCAAGGACGTCATCGTCGCTATCAGCGAGGGTATCCGTGACCGAAGCGGAAAGATGATCTGCGATTATGCTGATCGTGACCAGTCGACGGATGCCTTCGGTCATACCATCGCGACCGGTGCCGGCAAGGTGCTGGAGAACGCGATCCGCTCAAACATCGGCTGCAAAGTGCGCTACATCGAGCTGAATCTCCTGCAGCGCTGCGCAGGCCATCTCCTCTCCGAGACCGACATCACGGAGTCGACCGAACTTGGTCGCAATGCTGTCCGCCTCGCTGTCGATGGACAGAATGGCGTGATGTCGACACTGACCCGTACGTCGAATCACCCGTACAGTGTAGCCTACGGTGCCGCGGACATCGCCGACATCGCGGATCGGGAGAAGAAGGTCCCGGACAGCTGGATCACCTCCGAGGGCAACGGTGTCACCGAAGAAATGCTCGAGTATCTGCGTCCGCTCGTGCAGGGTGAGCGCTCCTGCAAGTTCGAGAACGGCATTCCGAAGTACGTCGTCTTTGATAAATAACGCTTAAAAGAAAATGGGGCTGTCGCTCGAGCGACAGCCCCATTTTCTTTTATCAGTTCTGTTTTCCGAATACGGCTTCGTAGTCTTTGCGGAAGCGCTCGATGCCGATGTCGGTGAGCGGATGCTTCACCATCTGCATGAGTACCTTGAACGGAACGGTGGCGATATCTGCACCGGTCTTCGCACACTCAACGACGTGCATCGGATGACGTACGGAGGCGCAGATCACCTCGGTCTCGATATCCGGGTACATCTGGAAGATATCCTCGATGTCCTGGATCAGGGCGATACCGTCGGTGGAGATATCATCGAGACGGCCCAGGAACGGGGAAACATAGGTCGCACCGGCTCTGGCTGCAAGCAGTGCCTGGGATGCCGAGAAGACCAGTGTCACATTCGTGTGGATGCCTTCCGCTGAAAGCACCTTGACGGCCTTCAGTCCCTCGGTGGTCATCGGAATCTTCACTACCATATTCTTATGAATCTTCGCGATCTCACGGCCCTCGGCGATCATGCCCTCAGCATCCGTCGTGCTGGCCTTCACCTCACCGGAAATCGGACCATCGACGATCTCTGTGATCTCCTTCAGGGTCTCCATGTAATCTCTTCCTTCCTTTGCGATCAGGGAAGGGTTGGTGGTGACACCTGCGATGATCCCCATATCATTCGCTTCACGAATCTCATCTACATTTGCCGTATCAATAAAGAATCTCATATATTTTTCCTCCTAAAATATCGGCTGAACAACTGCATATAGTGTACCTCTTTTTCAGTGCAAAGCCTAATAAATTCGCGCTATACAAACAATCATTTCAGCATATTTACTTTGTCTTTTACTGCCTCGTACTGCAGTTTTTTCACTCAGACTACAGCATATCTTCTGTTATCAGATCAATGTGTCTCCGCATATACACTTCTGCGATTTCCATATCATGCTCTCGCAGTGCGCTCAGTATCTTCTCATGCGCAGGAATCGCATTTTCAATGTTATGCCTAATCTGAAACGTTTTTAAACGGAACGGCACCAGACGTTCTCGAATTCGATCATTGATAAAAATCAGCATTTCATTTTTCGTCATACTGATGATTTCCTGATGAAAAAGTTCATCCAGACGGGCAAGTTCTTTCGCTCTTGCCTTTCCATGCACCTCCGCCACAAACTGCGTATGAATCGCCGTCAGGTGTTCCAGCTCTGCTTCTGTGCTACGCTCTGCAGCAAGGCGGGCCGCCTTCGGCTCAACGATTTCACGCACTTCTGTGTAATCATTCAGCTTCAGACGGTTTCGATCAAACCACTCGCTAAGAGATACTTCATCATCTCCGGTTTTTCGCACCACAAACGCGCCACGTCCCGGTTTGATTTCGATGTATCCCTGCGCTTCCAGGTTTCGAAACGCCTCACGAACAGAGCCTCTGCCTACATTCAGCGTTTCACAGACTTCATGCTCTGTCGCAAGCTTATCACCGATTTTCGTTTCCGGTTGCAGAATTTTTTCTTTCAGATATTCGATTGTTTTTTCTGTTACAGATATCTTTTGAGACATTCTTTTCCTCTCAACTTACTTAATCAGCATATTCGGAAGCCATGTAACGATGCCCGGAATATACGTGCACATAAGAAGGGTTACGATTAGCGGAATGATAAACGGCAGGATGCTCTTATAGAGAATTTCGAGCTTCACGCGTGCAAGATCCGAGATAATGAACAGGCAGACACCAAACGGTGGTGTAACCTGACCGATCATCAGGTTCAGAACCATCACAACACCGAAATGAACGAGGTCCAGTCCGATGGCCTGAGCGATCGGTACCAGTACCGGGAGCATCAGGGTCAGAATCGCACCTGGCTCCATAAACATACCAAGTACCAGAAGGATGATGTTGATTATCAGAAGAATGATTGCCGGATTCGAGCTGATGCCGAGGATAAAGTTTGCAATATCCTTCGAGATGCCTTCCTTAACCATGACATAGGTAAAAAGCGTGGATGTTCCGATGATAAACAGTGTATTGGCCGCACCTAATGCGGATTCCTTTGCACACTCCAGGAACTTCTTAAGGCCCAGAGAACGATATACAAATGCTGAAATCACCAGGGAATACACTACGGCGATACAGGAAGCCTCGGTCGGGGTAACCCATCCGGTTGTAAATCCGGCAAGGATGATCAGTGGTGTAATCAGAGATAAAATCGAGCCCTTAAAGCTCTCCCATAAAACCTTAAGACGGAACGGAGTACGCTCATATCCTCTCTTGACAGCGAAGATGAATACGAGAATCATCAGTGCAAGCCCCATCAGAAGACCAGGAAGCACACCACCCATAAAGAGCTTCGCAACAGATACCGATGCAACGGATCCATAGATGATAAGCGGAATACTTGGTGGGAAGATCGGTCCGATAACCGAGGATGCGGACGTAACCGCAGCAGAGAAGGCATTATCATAACCATTATCACGCATCGCCTTCATCTCGATGACACCGAGTCCACCGGCATCTGCCGCCGCGGATCCCGACATACCTGCGAAAATGATACTTGCGACGATATTGGCATGACCGAGGCCACCCGGAATCCATCCAACCAGCGACTGTGCGAAATCGAAGATCTTCGTCGTTATTTTTCCTTCATTCATAAGGTTCCCGGCGAAGATAAACAGCGGGACCGCAATCAGAAGATACGAATCCACACCCGTTACCATCTTCTGTCCGACGATCTGAAGCGGATACCCAAGCGCGATGCAGCCTGCGGTTGCACCGGCACCAATCGCGATACTGATCGGCGCACCAATCAGTAACAGCACTACGAAAAATATAAGAAATATAGCCATTATGCATTTCCTCCTTCACTGTCCTTCTTCTCACCGAGGAAATGGTTCAGTATACCATATACCGAAACCAGCACGAAGTATACACCGGTAACGGCACTCGGAAGGTATAACCATGCCTTACTGAGCCACTGCATCGTGGAGTATTTACTGGTTTTCAGAATCGGATACATATCCTTATAGGATACAACCATGATGACACCGAGGAAAATAACGGCAACACGAATCAGAATCCAGAAAATCGTCTGTACACTCTTCGGAACGCGAGAATATACCATGTCGAGATTGATCATTCGATCTTCATCAATCAAGCTGATTAATCCCATAAATGCCATCCACATAAACAAAAAGCCATTCAGCTCTGTCGACCAGCGGAATGAGCTGTTGATCGTATTTCGCGTAATCAGCTCCGCCAGCATAATTGTCACGATGCTCAGAATGCACACAAGTACGATGAGCAATGATAGCTTCTTTAAAAGATCAAGTAATTTACGATATGCTGTCAAATCAATCTCCTTTTCTCGCGATTCCATTTAAATAGCAGGGTGCGCTTGCACCCTGCTCGTGGAAAGCGCAATTACATTACTGGTTAAGCGCTACTAATGCATCTACAATGCTTTGATCGTACCAGGCCTCGTTCTCATACTTCTTATAGAAATCGGTTCCGCCGAGCTTATCCTTGAAGGACTGAACGTCAGGATTATCATCAAACTGAACACCTGCGTCCTCAAGGGTCTTTCTTGCCGTCTCGTTATCAGCCTTGATGGTATCGAAGGAATACTTCGCAGCTGCCTTCGCCTGATCCTTCAGAATCTGTTGATACTGCTCAGGAAGAGAATCCCACTTATCCTTGTTTGCAGACATCGTGCAGCCCATCCACATGTAGTTGATAAAGCTGAAGTACTTGATGGAGTCATAGGTTGCATTTGCTACCAGATGGTAGGTTGCATTGTCCTGACCTTCAGCAGTACCGTTTGAAAGTGCGATTGCAAGCTCCGGAAGAGCGAGTGCTACAGGGTTTGCACCCAGTGTCTGCCATACATCGAGGTAGATCTGGCTGGTCGGTACACGGATCTTCAGACCTTCAACATCCGCAGCCTCATGAACCGGGCCACCAGCTTCTGTGGTAGAGATCTGGCGCATACCATTATCACCCTCGGACAGGAATACCAGGCCTGCATCCTCAAGATTTGCGAAAATCTGCTCACCAACTTCACCGTTGGTTGCTTCATAAGCCTGATCTGCATCTTTGAAAAGGAACGGAAGGTCGAGAAGCTTTGCCTTATCGTAGAACTCGGTATAACCGGATGTTCCTGCAAAGATGATGTCGATGGTGCCAAGACGTGTAGAAGCAAGTGCCTCTGAGTCATTACCTAACTCGTTGGAGTGATGAACCTCCAGGGTGATCTTTCCATCCGAAGCTTCCTTTACGAGGTCCGCATACTCGATGATGGTCTTGGTCGGAACAGAGTTCTCATTTCCAGGTGAATAAATGGTAAGGGTTACAGGATCCAGTGCATCCAGATCAGATGCTGCAGCTTCTGTCTCTCCCTCTGCCTTCTCTGCTGCTGCCGTGGTCTCCTCCGCCTTCGCGGCTGCCGTGGTCTCTGCCGGCTTAGCAGAGTTTCCGCAAGCTGCTAATGATGCTACCATCGCAGTTGCGAGAACCAGTGAAAGTGCTCTTTTTTTCATAGTTACATTCCTCCATGAATTCTGCCATTACTTTCGCCAAAAGTGTATGACAATTATCTTTGCTGGTTATAAATTAACATACAATTTATAGTAATTCAACACTATTTGTGTAGATTTTTTAAATATTATTTTGTTTTATTTGCACAAATGCTGTCTTACAAAAAATGAGCAGATTTCATTCGAATGAAATCTGCCCATTTCAGAGCGCTAAACGCATATATCGCCTGTTATTTCGCAAGCGACTGTACTTCCTTAATCTCCTCCGGTGTAAGATCGCGCACATCACTGTTGTCACCGGAACAGTTCGAATCTTCAATCAGGAACATCTTGGTATCCTTCTCCGTAATGGTATTATGCCATTCAGAGCGAGGAATAACATAAAGCTTACCCTTCTCCATATAGACTGGCTTAAACTTCAGACTTCCGTCAGCCTGCTCATCGGCCTGAATCAGTGTACAGTGACCCTCCACCAGCACAAACATCTCATCCGTCGTATTATGACGTTCGAGATTGCTGATGCCCGTCACATCATTGGCCGGCTTCCAGTTCTTAATACCTACACACCACTTTTCATTCTCGTATACGCGGTGCATACCTTCGCCTGTGAATTCAAAATTCTGAATATCCATCGTTCTTATTCTCCTTTTATAGAAGTCATCTGATATGAAGTCGCTCACGGCTTCAGGAAATCCCGCGCTGTCCTATGACAGACAGCACAGGTACAGGAATTTATTGTGGTCTTACTTAGAAAGCAGATTCTTAATATCTGTAACTGCATGCTCTGCAGTTAAACCATACTCCTCGAAGAGGCTATCCGGTGTACCGGACTGACCAAATACATCATTGATTCCGATGCGACTGAACTTTGCGCCTGCATGGCCAGCCAGAACCTCTGCCACTGCAGAACCGAGTCCACCGATGATAGAATGCTCTTCCATCGTCACCATCGCCTTGACCTTATCGTTATACTTCAGAATTGTATCAGCATCGATCGGCTTGATGGTATGCATATTGATAACGGCAGTGCTGATGCCCTCTGCCTCGAGCTGCTTCGCAGCTTCCAGTGCTCTCGTCAGCATAAGACCGCAGGCGATGATCGCAGCATCGCTACCATCCTTCACGATCGTTGCCTTACCGAACTCGAATGGCTTGTCATCCAGCTCTGGAACATCCTCTACCACCGGTCTTCCGACACGCACATATACCGGTCCATCGATCTCAACCGCTGCTCGAATCGCCTTTTCTGTCTCCTTCGGATCTGCCGGCACGATAACGTTCATGTTCGGCATTACTCTCATAAGTGCGATATCCTCTACAGACTGGTGTGAACCACCATCCTCACCTACAGAGAGTCCAGAGTGAGATAAAGCGAACTTCACATTCAGGTTCTCGTATGCAACCGAGTTACGAATCTGCTCATACGCACGACCGGTACCGAATAAAGCGAAGGTGGATACGAACGGAATAAATCCATCATGTGCAAGTCCGGCTGCTGTATCTACCATGTTCGCCTCTGCGATACCCATATCGAAGAATCTCTCAGGGAATGCATCTCTGAAGAACTTTGACTGTGTTGCATTTGCAAGATCGGCATCCAGTGCGACGATCTTATCATTTTCAGCACCTAACTGTGCCAGTGTCTCGCCAAATGCGACTCTTAATGACTTTCCCATAATTCTCAAACCTCCTGCTGTGCAAGTGCCTTCTCAAACTGTTCCTGATTCATCGGACTTCCGTGCCACTGGAACTGATCCTCCATGAAATCAACACCCTTGCCCTTGATGGTATGGCAGCAGATAAACTTCGGCTTTCCGTTATGCGGAGCAGCAAGTGCCTCATCGATCGCCTTGATATCATGACCATCTACATCATATACTTCCCAGCCAAATGCACGGAACTTCGCATTCACATCGCCGAGGCTCATAACCTGGTCGTTTGAACCATCGATCTGAAGATGGTTGAAGTCGAGCATCCAGGTCAGATTATCAAGCTTGTAGTGTGCGGCAGACATCGCAGCTTCCCATACAAGACCCTCCTGGCACTCACCATCACCGAGAACCGTATAGGTCTGCCAGCTTGCCTTCTTCAGCTTCGCACCCAGTGCAAGGCCGATTGAAATCGATGCACCCTGACCGAGAGAGCCGGTATTCACGTCCACGCCCGGTGTCTTCTTGCAGTCCGGATGACCCTGAAGATGGCAGTGAAGCTTACGAAGATTTGCGAGATCCTCCTTCGGGAAGTAGCCAAGGTCTGCAAGAATCGCATAGAGTGTCGGGCAGGCATGACCCTTACTTAATACAAAACGATCTCGGTCTTCATTCTTCGGATTCTTCGGATCCAGATTCTTCATCGTGTCATAATAGAGAGCCATCAGCATCTCAACACATGAAAGAGATCCGCCCGGATGTCCTGACTGACACGCATACAGCATTTTTAAAATTTCTGCGCGGATTTCTTTCGCCTTCTTCTCGTAATCCATAAAAATTCCTCCTTTTTATCAGCCGTCCTTCTACGACATGATTATATTGTACTTATGAAATGTATGACAATCAATGTGTTTTCCCAGATTCATTATTATAATTTTACAAATTGTAGGATATTATCCCTTTACAGCACCCGCAGTCAATCCTTCTACCAGCCTCTTCTGTGCGAAGAAGAACATGATACATACCGGAATGATCGTAAGGATACCTCCCGCCGTCAGCAGATCCCACTGAACACCCAGCTGACCGATCAGCGACTTCAGTGCCACCGGAATCGTTCTGCTTGATGTATTCGTAAACATCATCGCAAAAGTATACTCATTCCAGGACTGCATGAAGATATATACGCCGGTCGCAATGATACTCGGTCGAAGTAACGGGAAGATAATTTTCATAAATGCCTGCCCACGGTTACATCCATCCACCATCGCTGCTTCCTCCAGCGAAGCCGGCAGATCGTTGATAAATCCGATCAGAAGCCATACAGAGAATGGAATCGTAAAGGTGGTATAGGAAAGGATCAGCGATACCGGTGTAAACAGAAGCTGAAGCTTTCGCATGATAGAGTACAGTGGAATCAGAAGCAGTACGGTCGGGAACATGTTGTTGCACAGGAAGATACTCATCAGCACCTTTCGTCCCACAAAATCGTATCTCGAAAACGCATACGCTGCCATCGTCGCCACAACCAGTGTCAGCAATGTAGTACATGCCGCAACCAGAAGACTGTTTTTCATCGCAGACAGGAAATCTACCGTACTGGTAAACAGCTTTTTATATGCTTCAAAGGTCGGATGTACTGTCCAGTACGTCACAACCTTTCCATATAGCTCATTTTCCGGTTTGATCGATGTAAGGAACGTCCAGTAAAACGGAAAGAGCAGGAACAAGAGCATAAGCGCCAGAAGCACGGTCCGGAGGATGCGGATACTCATCGATTCACATTTCATCACTTCTCCTCCTTAAAGCTTGATTTCAGATACGGGATGACGACCACCAGAAGCATGATGGCGAGACTGATCGCCATGGCGGATGCATACCCCAGGTTCAAAGCATTGGCCTTATTATAGATATATACAGACAATGTCTGCGTGCTGTACGCCGGACCACCCTCCGTCATATTAAAGATGACATCAACAGAATTCGCCACCCAGATGATACGAAGAAGACCGGTAATAAAAATCGTATTTTTAATCGACGGAATCGTAATATAGAACAGCTTCTGCGACTTCGTTGCGCCATCGATTTCCGCAGCCTCATACATATCCGTCGAAACGCCCTGCAGCGCCGCGAGAAGCATCAGTGCGAAGAACGGAATTCCCTGCCAGATGATGGTCACGATAACAGACGGAAATGCCGTCGTTGTCTGACTCAGGAAAGCAATTTTTCCGTCGGTCAAATGCAGCTTCATAAGAATATCATTCAGCACGCCGGAGTTTCCATCATAAATCCACCGCCACATGAGGCCGATCAACACACCTGGAGTCACCCAAGGAACCATACTGATTGCTCTGACAACTCCACGTCCGCTGAAGTGCGAGTTCAATATAAGTGCCAACATGAATCCAAACAGAAACTGTAATCCAACACCGAATACGACCCAGATAATCGTACGGATGACCGCATTCAGGAACTGTGGATCACCGAATGCCTGAATGTAGTTTGCCAGCCCGATAAACGCAATCTGCTTCGGTCTTCTGAGATCATAGCTCTGAAAGCTCATCATAATGGCGTTTATAACCGGCACAAACACAATGCAAAGGATGATCAGTGTTGCCGGTGCGACCAGCAAATATGGCCATATTGAACGTTTTTTACTCATGTCCATCTTCTCCTATTTATCTTTACATGATTTGTGAGAATGCAAATGCATTCTCACAAATCCGTAATTTACAAGTCTACATATATAAGTAACAAACGAGGTCAAAAGAACATGCAGAAGTATTAATTCTCCCAAAGGCCACTCTGGAGCGTCTTCATGGCATCCTCTGCAGAAATGGCACCTGTCAGAGCCTGTGAAACGGTATTCGGCCAGAGATTACTGATCCACTCCGTTGTCGTATCACGAATCGGAAGGATACCGGCATAACCCTCTCCTTCAATCGATGCCTTCATGAAACGGTTGCTCTGGAAGTAGTCACCCTGTGCTACGGTCTTAGAAACAGGAACATTACCTGTACCCTCGCACCACATCTTCTGACCTTCACCGGTTGCGAGATACTTACACCACTCAAAGGCAGCATCCGGATTCTTGCAGGAACTGAAGATAACGGTCTCGGTATCGCCCATGGATGTCCACTGGCCCTTACCTGCCGGGAAAGCAAATGCAGATACATCATCACCGAAAATCTCTTCCATCTTCGCAGAAGAACCAGTGTGATGAATGGTCATCGCCGTAAGGCCGGACTGGAAGTTTGCGATAATCTCATTAAATCCATCCGATGTTGCTGTAGACGGAACATATCCATTCTGATAAAGATCGATGAAATCCTGCATACCCTTTACAGATTCTGCAGAAGTAAGATCTTCGAAGGAACCACCCTCGCCATAAATGAAGGAACCCCATGGCTCCTGACCACCCTTGGCGCCTCTCATACCGAAGCCATATACATCGGTCTTGCCATCACCATCCGTATCCAGTGTGCACTTCTTCACATCCTCAAGGAACTCTTCATAAGTCTTCGGAACATCAGTAATTCCGGCCTTCTCAAAAATAGATGGTCTATAGTAAACATACAGCACCTGGATGTTCCATGGCATAACGAACATCTTTGTGTCGTCACCGCCAGCTTCTCTCATAACGCTGTAGATATTGTCATCGATATCCGCCTTGGTATCCATCGCATCGACATACGGTGTGAGATCCAGAAGGAGATCATTGTTTGCAAAAAGCGGTGTGGAAGTCAGCTTCCAGGTAGAAACATCGACATCGGATCCACCCATCTTTGCATTGAACAGGTTTTCCGCATACGCGCCGCCATCCCATGGCTGCTCTTCACCGACAACCGTAATGCCCTTACCGTTTTCATCGTTAAACTTTTTGATGATGTCCTGCATCAATGCAGAATAGTCTGTATTATCTGCCCAGTACTGAAACTTGATGGTCACCGGCTCTGCGCTTTCTTCCTTCGCAGCCTCGGTCTCTGCCACCTTCGTCTCAGCTGCTGCCTGTGTTGCGGCTGCCGTCGTCTCTGTCTTCGATGATCCACAACCCGCAAGCATGCTTACAGCCATAGCCGTCGTCGCAGCAATTGCGGTCACTTTCTTTGCCAGAAGTCTTTTTTTCATGATTTGTCCTCCTTGGATTTAATGTCGTTCAGAGTTTCCCAGATATGGCGTTCCACCAGAAACTTCGCTTCCATATAATCCCGTTCTGCGATGGCTCTGTAGATGCCGAGATGACTTCGTTTCGCTCTATAGAAGCTGGCCGTGTCATCATGGGTTTCCACATGTCCCCGCCGGATAGATTCGTTGATGATCGGAACCACTCTTGTCAGCACATCATTATGGGTACACTCTGCAATTGCAGTATGAAAACGTATATCCATTTCCTCCGTATAAGAGTCATTGGAATCCGACGCATACATGGCATCCACAATCGTCTTCAGTTTTTGAATGTCCGATTCTGTCGCCCTGTGCGTTGCAAGCTCTGCAATCTGCGGTTCAATCATCATCCTTGTTTCCAGAAGATTGTAAAGAAGTTTGTCCTGATTTGTAAAATGAAGTCCCAATGGGTCTTCTCCGATGCCTGTTTCCTGGCTGATAAACGTTCCGGAACCCTGACGGGAAACAATAACATTTTCCGCCTTCAGAATTTTCATAGCTTCACGTAAAGTCGAACGTGAAATGCCAAATTCTTTCATAAGCTCTTTTTCCGTCGGAAGCTTATCACCCGGTTGCATCTTGCGCTTGATAATCACTGCTTTCAACTGCTGCGCAACAGACATATGGAGAACAGAATCCTGAGGGTTCATTATTACATCCTGCATATCTTTTCCTCTCCAAGCCGTTCTAATTTGTATGTCATTATGATAACACCTTGTCCGACTTTTGTAAAACAGTTTTTATGCATTATTACTTATTTTTATCGTTTTTTTCACAGTCTTTAGTGTTTTTTGTTGGCTATCATGAAGTTTATGTTATATATTTGTATGACCTTTTAATAGACTTGATTATACAAAAAAAGTGGCTTCCGCGTTTTTCCAGTGAAAGCCACACCAGCATGTCCGATTTCCGTGTTTCAAACGAATATCACATCGTTTAAATTCACACATCCACTCTGATAACTTGTCGAAAATTTGTATTTTATGAAAATTATTTTCATCTTTTTAGACAGCAAAAATGTAATTAGAATTTTTACGTCATGACATCGAATTTGTTTCTTCTTTTCCCAGTTTACGCACGCAGCGGTAGAAGCAGGGAATCAAAAAGGCATCGGCAAACAGCCATGCAAGCGGTGCCGCCAGACAGGCTGCTGTATATCCGAAATAACGAACGCCCAGAAATCCAGCCAGCCCTCTGCCGAACATCTCACATATGCCCGCGATAATCGCAATACCGGAAAATCCCATGCCTTGAATAGAAAAGCGAAATACATTTACCGCACAAAGCGGAATAAAAAACAGCACCTGCGTCATCAGATATTGATGTGCACCGGCCACAACCTCTGCATTTCCATTGGTTACAAACAGAAGTGGTAATTTCCAGCCAATCGTCGCAAGAACAGCCACCGCAATCACAGAATACACGGCGCCAATCTTCATCGCCGATGCTGCGCCTGCTTTCAGACGGTCGTATTTAAGCGCACCTCGATTCTGCCCCTGATAGGTTGCCATTGTACCGCCCAGAGAATCAAAGACGCATGCAAATAAAACGATGATACGATCACCTGCCGTGACTGCTGCAACCGAAATAACACCCAGTGTATTGACCGCCGTCTGCAGGATGATGTTTCCGATACTTGTGATTGAATACTGAAGTCCCATCGGAATCGCCATCCACAGTAAGCGCTGAACACATTCTGCCCGCATACGCAAGTCATCCTGTTTCAATTTCAGAATGTCGAATCGTCTTACCATATAAAAGAAGCAGAGAACGCCGGAGACCAGCTGACTGATAATCGTCGCCAGCGCCGGGCCGCGCACGCCCATTCCTAAACTTCGAATCGTTACGTAATCAAGAATAATATTCAGTACAGACGAAATCATCAGGAAATATACCGGCGATTTCGAATCTCCCAGAGATCGCGCGATGGAAGCCGTAATATTATAGAGGTAGGTCGCCGAAAGCCCCATAAATATAATAACGATGTAACTATACGCCTGTTCCAGAATTTCATCCGGTGTATGCATCCATACCAGCACCTGATGTGCGAGCACGCTCATGCACGCCGTCATCACCGCGGAAAACAATATCGTCAGCCATACGATATTTCCGACATACTGCCGCATCCCATCAAAATCACGCGCACCGAATCGCTGAGCGACCGGAATCGCGAATCCTGCTGTCGCACCGATGACGAAACCGTTCACCATAAAATTGATGGCACCGGTAGATCCCACTGCCGCAAGTGCATCCGCGCCGAGAAAGCGTCCGACCATTACGGTATCCACCATGCTATAAAGCTGCTGGAAAAGAATGCCTAGAAGCATCGGCACGGCAAAGCCGAGAATTAAACGCATCGGACTCCCTGATGTCATATCCCTGATTGTCTTTTTTGTATCCACTTGTTTCCTCTTCTTTTCTGTCAGCGTTCTTGATGAAATCATCAAAAAACGAGATCTGTAATTTGATCCCGTTTTTTATAGCACCATTCTTTTTTTGAATCAACGTCTCTTTTGCACAATTTCGCCCTTTTCACGGATATCACCGTTGCGATACGCTGTGAGCAGCTCCTCGAGGTCGGCGATCTGACGCTGCAGCTCCTGTCCATTATCGGTTTCACCGACATGGATGCGGTGCTTCATCTGCTCCACGATCTGAATCTCCGGCGTATTCTCGGATCCCTTTCGGAAGCCCTTATGCTCTGCCAGTGCCAGATGGCGGGAGTTGAAGATGAGCGTATAGCCGGCGATGCCGGTGCGGGAATGGTAGGCCTTCGAGATACCGCCATCGATGACGAAGAGCTTGCCGTTTGCCTTGATCGGAGACTCGCCACGCTTCGTTTTCACCGGCACATGGCCATTGACCACATGGCCCCTCTCCGGATCCACACCGAATTCCGCGAAGATCCGGTCGACATAGCGCTCCTCCTTCGAGAATTCATAGTAGATGTTAAACTTCTCCACATGTGTATCCGGATCCTCGATGAAGCAGTGCTCGAAGGTCGTCATCTTATCCTTTCCGAAGAGTGGTGAGCATGGTCCACACCACATGTACCAGAAAAGATCCGTTGCATAGATCTTACCCTTCGGGTCATTTTCTCCATTCAGGAAATAGGCATCGATCGCCCGCTCATAGAAGTAATCCATGAGGGCCTTTCCGCCGACACTGCCCTTCGCCGTCTCGAGCTGCAGGAAGGAGCCGTCCATATTCATCGGGATACAGCCATGGTAAAGGATGTTGTTATTGACCACCTTATACATCGCGCCATTCGTAAAGAAGAAACGGATGTGCTTCTGCAGCAGCTGCGAGTGGGTGAAGCTGTACACCAGGGTGTTCATCAGCTCCTTTTCCTTCTCTGTCATCTTATACGGATCCTTCGGGTCGATGGTCGGGAAATTCGTATCCCGGAGCGGATAGCTCTCTCCATCGATGGTCACCGTGCCCTTTTCATAATCGATCTTATCGAGGAGCATACGGTGGTCGAGCTTATACTCCGGATGGCGGCGGATCAGTGCCCCCTCCTCCTTAAACAGGATGATACTGATGGCCTTGCACATCTTCGCGGCGAGGCGAGGATCTACCGAGTCAGAGACATTGGTATCCAGGAGATGCGGCTGAAAGCAGTCACATGGATCATCACCATACACCTCCTCCGCATACATCGAAAGCGGGCGCAGATTGATGCCATAGCCATCCTCGAGCACATCGAAGGAGTTATAGGAGGTGGCGATGCGGAGAACGCTTGCGATGCAGGCCGGATTACCACAGGCGGCCCCCATCCACTCGGCATCATGATTTCCCCACTCGATATCCACATCATGGAAGCTCATCAGCTCCTCCATGATCTGGTCCGCATGCGGGCCTCGGTCGAAGACATCGCCGATGATATGGAGATTATCGACGACGAGGTTCTGGATCAGCTCCGACAGGGCCACGATGAAATCATCGCCCATGTCGATGTCGATGATGGCATCCATGATGCCGCGGAGATAGCCCCGCTTATCCTCATCATGACTGTCGAGGTGCAGGAGCTCATCGATCGCGTAGGCATACTGCTGTGGCATCTTCTTACGCACCTTCGAGCGGGTGTACTTGGAGCTGACGCAGCGGCAGATATTCACGAGACGATTGATCGTGATGCGCTGCCACTCCGGTGTATCCTTCGCCTTGTGTGCCGGATTCGAAAGAATGTCTCTCGGATAGTAGATCAGGTTCGCAAGCTCCAGCTGTTCCTCCTCCGGCAGCAGATTTCCGAAGGTTTCATCGATCTTATCACGAACGATTCCGGAGGCCGACCGCATCAGGTAGATGAAGGCGTCACTTTCACCATGCAGGTCTGAAAAGAAATACTCTGTACCCTTCGGGAGTGCACAGATCGCACGCAGGTTGATAATCTCCGCACCTGCAGCCGTTGCAGTCGGAAACTGCTTCGCGAGCAGCTTCAAATAATCAAGATCACGCATAATACTTCCCTTGTAAAAAAATCGCAGATACCCCTTCCGCGAAGGCCCTGGCGGTCCCTGCCCGAATGGTATCTATAGTTGGTTTTATTATACGTAAACTAAATCGGTTTTGTCACCGTTCCGGCAGATTGTTCAGAATAAAAAAAGGCTCGTTACAGTTTTCTCAAACTGTAACGAGTCTTCACATTCTACATATATGGCCATACGGGATACGATTCGGTTTATCCGGATTTTCTATCCGATGTACACATCCTCCATCCGCATCCTTTCAGGCAGGATGCTCAGACCTGTGTGCCCGGTGCCACTACCGACGGATCGATCTCCTTCCGGTTCAGGATCTCCATGAACTCTGCGCCGGTGATGGTCTCCTTCTCATAGAGGTACTTCGTGATCTCGTGGAGCTTCGTGATGTTGTCACTCAGCAGCTGATAGGCCTTATCATGCTGCTTCTTTACGAGGTCCACGGTCATCTGGTCGATCTTCGTCTGCGTTTCCGGCGAGCAGGTGAGGGATGCATCGCCACCGAGGTACTGGTTCTGGACCTGCTCCATCGCCACCATACCGATATCATCCGCCATACCATAACGGGTAATCATCGCACGGGCATACTTCGTTGCCTGCTCGATGTCGTTGCTTGCACCCGTCGTGCAGGTATGGAAGATCAGTTCCTCGGCACAGCGTCCACCGGTGAGCGTCGCGATCTTATTCTCCAGCTCCTCCTTCGAGTAGAGGTAGTGGTTTCCTTCATCCTCGACCTGCATGGTGTAGCCCAGTGCACCGGAGGTTCTCGGGATGATCGTGATCTTCTGTACCGGTGCCGAGTTCTTCTGAAGTGCAGCGACCAGTGCATGACCGACCTCATGGTAGGAAACGATCAGCTTCTCCTTATCCGTCATCACGTTGTTCTTCTTCTGATAACCGGCGATGACGACCTCGATCGACTCCTCGAGATCCGACTGGATCACGCGCTCACGACCGGCACGTACCGCACGAAGTGCTGCCTCGTTGATGATGTTCGCAAGCTCGGCACCACTCGCGCCGGCGGCTGCCTTCGCGATGGCACTGAGATCGACATTTTCCGCCATCTTGATGCCTCTGGAGTGCACCTTCAGGATGTCCACACGTCCCTGGAAATCCGGAAGCTCGACCGGTACACGACGGTCGAAACGGCCCGGACGAAGCAGTGCAGGATCCAGGGAATCCGGCTGGTTCGTCGCTGCCAGGATGATGATGGCCTTCGAGCTGTCGAAACCGTCCATCTCCGTCAGGAGCTGGTTCAGGGTCTGCTCACGCTCATCATTGCCCCCCATCGCACCGTTGCCACGCTTCTTACCGATGGCATCGATCTCATCGATGAAGATGATACATGGCGACTTTTTCTTCGCCTGCTCGAACAGGTCACGTACCTTCGCCGCACCCATACCGACGAACATCTCGACGAACTCGGAGCCGGCGATGGAGAAGAACGGTACGTTCGCCTCACCGGCTACGGCCTTCGCAAGCAGGGTCTTACCGGTTCCAGGAGGGCCGACGAGCAGCGCGCCCTTCGGGATATGCGCACCGATCTTCGTATACTTATCCGGCTCCTTCAGGTAGTCGACCATCTCGGACAGAAGCTCCTTCGCTTCATCCTCGCCGGCGACGTCCTTAAAGGTCACCTTGTTTCCGTCCTTCGCCTCGTACTCACGGGCGTTCGACTTGCCGAAGCCACCCATACCGCCGAAGCCGCCGCCCGCACCGAGCGAGCTCGCCATGCGCTTGCTGAGCCAGTTGCCGAGCGCCCAGAACAGAAGAATCGGGAAGATCCAGGTCAGCAGGAAATTCAGCAGCGGGCTGGTCTCCACTGGGATCGTCTCATCGAAGTTGACACCCTGCCGGTAGAGCTCCTGCAGTACCTGTGCCTCGGTGTACTCGTTCTTCAGTCGGCCGGTCTGGCAGGTGAGATCCTCCCCGTTTACCGTCGCGACATATGTGATGGTATCATCACTCAGATTCACCTTCGTGATGGCCTGGTTGTTCACGGCGTTCATGAACTCCGTATAGCTCGTCTGCCGGATCGACCGTGTCAGGAGCGACGGAAATACGAAGGTATTCAGCAGCAGGATGATGAGAAGCGCGATGAAATAATAGAAAATCAGCGGCTTTTTATTCTTCGGTTGATAGCTGTTATTTCCGTTGTTCCCATGATTTCCACCATTCGCGCCGTTCTGACCGTTCGTGAACTGGTTAAAGAAATCATTGAAATTACCGAAACCATGATCGTCCTCCGGATGGTTCTGGCCGTTATTTCCATTTGCGAGCGTCATCTGCCTTTTCAGCCGATGCCGCTGGAAGATCTGTACTATATTTCCCATAAGATTCATCCTTTCATGTGACAGAGGATACCTTTCCTCCATCTGATGCTCCTAAATATAAAGCAGAAATGTGTTAACTATGTGAACGAAGCAAAAAATTAGCAGTCTTTTCAAAAGACTGCTAATCACGCTATCCTTATGTCACATGCACAGAGCCGACGCCATCAAATGTACCGGTGGCCCAGGCACCAGCGGACGCTCTCGTGGGCCTACTTCATCGTTTTCTTCAGCAGCTCGCAGAGCTCGTCCACCGCTTCCTCCTTCCCCTCCCGGATGTCATCGACGACGCAGGTTTTGATATGCGTCGCGAGCAGCTCCTTATTAAAGGAATTCAGCGAGGACTGCACGGCGCTGACCTGCATCAGAACATCCGGACAGTACCGATTTTCCTCGATCATTTTTTTGATGCCGAGGATCTGCCCGTCGATGCGGTTCAGGCGCGTCACCAGCGACTTCACCTGCTCCGGCGTCCGCGGCTTATGCTTCTGTCTTCCGCTTTCATCCTGTCCACAGCAGCATGCCATGTTTCCACCTCCTCTTTCCACAAGCTTTCGACAGCCATACACAGAGCAGAGGCCAACGTCATCGCCCGGGGCGGCAACTACCCTCCCGCTCGTCTGCATTGTCCTCCGCCCCATGCGGCACAGCGTTTACTTTACGATCGATACGAACTCGAAATCGAGGGCCTCGATCGCCTTCTGAATCGCCGCATCGTCAACCGGCGCACTCAGCTTCAGCTCTGCGGTACCACTGGTGTGGGAAACCACGGCCTCCTCGACACCATCCAGCTTCTCGAGAGCCTTCTTTACGCTGGCCTCACAGTGTCCACACATCATACCCTTGATATTTACAGTCTCTGTCATCTTTTTACTCTCCTTTTTCGTTCTCTTTCTGATTTTTCTATCCTGTGAAGCGTCATGTACCTTACAGAGGTTGAGACGCAACGCATTCATACATACGGTGAAGCTCGACAGGCTCATCGCCGCCGCGCCGACCATCGGGCTCATCTCGAATCCGAGTCCCAGCACAGCCGTGTAGAAGCCGGCCGCCAGCGGGATACAGATCACGTTATAGAAGAAGGCCCAGAACAGGTTTTCATGGATGTTCCGAAGGGTCGCCCGCCCGAGACGGATCGCCGCCGACACATCCGTGAGCCGGTTCTTCATCAGTACCACATCCGCCGCATCGATCGCGACATCTGCACCGGCACCGATCGCGATGCCGAGATCCGCGCGGGTGAGGGCCGGTGCATCGTTGATGCCGTCTCCGACCATCGCGACACGCCCCTCGGTCTTCAGTCGACGGATCACCGCTTCCTTCCCATCCGGCAGGACACCAGCGATGACATGTGTGACACCAGCCTGCTGCGCGATGGCCCGCGCCGTTTTTTCATTATCGCCCGTGATCATATAGACGTCAATGCCCATATGCTGAAGTTCTGCGATGGCCTGCGCGGAATCCTCCTTGATGGCGTCCGCGACCGCGATGATCCCCACCGGATGCCCGTCACGCACGAAGAAAAGCGGGGTCTTTCCCTGCTCCGCGAGGGCCTCATACTGCTGCTCCATCCCGTCCGTGACACCGAAGCGCTTCTTCATATACGTATAGGAACCTCCGCAAAGCTCCGCCGCATCCTGCATCGCGTGCAGTCCGTTGCCGGGCAATGCGGAGAACTCCGTCACCACGCGTGGGGTCATGGCCTGCGTCTCCGCGTAGCGCACGATGGCACCTGCCAGTGGATGCTCGGAGTACTGCTCGAGGTCGAGGGCCAGCTGCAGGAGCGTTTCCGCCGATACCCCGGCGGCCGGAAGAACATCCGTCACCACCGGCTGCCCCGACGTAATGGTACCGGTTTTATCCAGCGCGACGATCTCGATGCGACCGGCCTGCTCCTGCGCCGCTGCCGTCTTGAACAGGATGCCGTTTCGTGCGCCCTGTCCGCTGCCGACCATGATGGCCACCGGTGTCGCCAGGCCGAGCGCGCACGGGCAGGACACCACCAGCACGGCGACGGCTCGCGGAATCGCAAATTCCACACCCTTCCCGGCCAGCATCCAGGCGATGAAGGTCAGCAGCGAAACGAGGATCACGGCCGGCACGAAGATACCGGCCACCTGATCCGCGATCCGGGAGATCGGTGCCTTCGTCGCAGCTGCGTCCGACACCATCCGGATGATCTGGCTGAGCGTCGTGTCCTCTCCGACACGCGTCGCCCGCAGCTTCAGGAAGCCATCCGTGTTGATGGTCGCCGCGGATACAGGATCACCGACGGTCTTATCCACCGGGATGCTCTCACCGGTGAGGGCGGCTTCATTGACCGCACTGCTGCCCTCGAGGATGACGCCATCGACCGGGATGCTCTCGCCCGGACGTACCACGAAGAGATCCCCGGACTGCACCTCTGCGATCGGCACCGTCACTTCCTTCCCATCCCGCAGCAGCACCGCGGTTTTCGGTGCCAGCTTCATGAGACTTCGAAGCGCATCCGTCGTCCGTCCCTTCGACATCGCTTCCAGCATTTTTCCGACCGTGATCAGCGCCGGAATCATCGCCGCGGTTTCGAAATACAGATTGTGGTGCAGGTGATGCACGGTCTCCATCTGTCTGCCCGCCAACGCAAGGCTCATCAGAAAGAGCTCCACCAGCGAATACAGAAAAGCAGCACTCGAGCCCAGTGCGACGAGGGCATCCATGTTCGGCGCCCGGTAAAGGAGCGAGCGGAAGCCACCGACGAAGAATTTCCGGTTGATATACATGACGGTGAGCGCGAGCAGCATCTGTACGATGGCACCATTTACCGGATTTTCAAAAACAGTCGGAAGCGGCCAGCCCGCCATATTATGGCCCATGCTGAAGTACATCAGCACGGCGAGCAGCAGAACGGACTGAAGGAGACGCTTCTTCAGCTTCGGCGTCTCATGATCCCGCAGGGCCTCTTCCTCTGCCGCCATCGGATCGAGACCGCAGCCCGCAGCGGAGCAGGCTGCCCCCTGCATCCCCACATCCTGTTTACTTCTCGGGCGGATGCCTCCATCTGGATGCCCGCCCTTCTCGCTGGCGCCATAGCCCGCGTTCACCACGGCCTTTATGATGTCCTCCGGTGCCGCATCGCCCTCGACGGCGAGGGTATTGGTCAGCAGAGAGACCGTCGCCTCCCGCACCCCCGGCACTGCCCGCGCGGCCTTCTCGACACGCGCCTGGCAGGCTGCACAGCTCATACCGGTCACGATATACTGTTTCATAGATGCCTCTTTCTGTGTACAAGTCACGGTAGGGATATACCCCCACCCCGTATATTCAGCCGATATCAATATACCCATTAGGGGTATGCGTTGTCAACAGAAAATATACTGTTGCCTGCCATACCGGAAGCCCAGGAGGGCAGCCGGCTTCGCAGCAAGTGGCTGTATTCATCAACCCATCGGGCCACCCTGGAGGAGATCATCGGATGCGCCCGGACCGGCGGGTGCGGCGGATGGATCCGGGCCGACCGGTGCGGCTGGCTGTGGTGCAGGAGAAGCGGCGGTTTCTGCCGGCCTCTGCGCCTCTTCGATTTCTACATGCTTTTCGCTCGTTTCGGTTTTCTTCTCGGATTCGTGCGTTTTCTCGCCCTCTTCCTTCTTTTCATCGCTCTTTTTCTTCTCGCCCTCCTCTTCTGTTTCGTTTTCGCGTTTTGTATGATTTTCGCGCTTTATGTCATCCTGCTTCTGATCCTGCTCTGTATCTGTGTCCTCACGCTTCTTCGATTCGGTATTCTCGTACTCGTCCTCATCTTCGTCTTCTGAATCATTTCCATAGGATGCCGCATCATCGTATCGACTCACGGAACTGCTTTCCTCCGGCTCCGTCACAACATATCCATAGTAGAAGTCTTCACCTGGGATACTGCGGCCGATGGCTGCCGAATCAGCCTCCGCGATGGCGATGAGGTAGGCACCGATCTGACTCTTCATCTGGTCACCGGTGATGCACTTGAGATTCGCATACGGGAGGGCCAGCGGAACGACCGCAGCCTGTGTGATACCGAACTTTCCGGCGAGCTTCGCCGTCTGATTTGCAGCCCGCTCCGCCTTTACGATCGACATCGCGGTCTCTCGAAGAAGATGATCTACAGATGAGCGCTTATTCTCATAGTCATTCCGGTGTACGAGGGTCACACTGGAGATCAGGCTGCCAGTCGCGGTGACATTCTCCCAGCTGTCCTTCAGTGAAAACGCACGCACGGTACCCGGCACGCCGGCCAGAAGGCTCGAGGCATCCGGCTCTGCGACGATGGCGGCCTTCGACGGATCCGCCGTAAGCTGCGCCGTGATGTCCTCGATGCTCGTATACTGTACATCGAACTGCGTGCCATATTGACTCTTCAGGTACCGAAGCACATACTCCGGCTGCTCGCCCTGTCCGACGCTCAGTACGGTCTGTCCCTTCAGTCCCTGAAAGCTCTTCAGTTCGCTGTTGCCGGTGATGCAGTACAGCTCGTTGCCTGCATTGATATTGACGATGACCGCACCGTCCTTCGCATCATGGTAGGCCCGTGCTGCACTTTCCGGTGAAAGGACCGCGACATCCGCCGCTCCGGTGATGAAGTCCGACAGGACCTCTGCTTCACTGCTCTTCAAATCGAAATGGTAGTCTCCCTGTGTCGCACCCAGCTCGGACTCCTCCATGAGATGCGCGAAGCCGAGGGCTGCTGCCCCCTGGGAAAGCTCGATCCGCATCGCATCTGAATCTGCCGGCTCCACGACCTGTTCCGCCGGGATGGTCGTTTCCAGGATCGCCTGCGTTTCTTCCGCCGTCGTCTCCTGCTTCGACGCGACATGCTCCACAAGCTCCGTAAAGTGTCCACATCCGGACAGGAGCAGCATCAGGGCTACCGGGATCATCCTGTATTTCCATGCTTCTTTCATCATCATCTGGCCTTTTCTTTCTGATAAACTCTGATGCCTATGGTAGCACAAAAAAGCCCCCGGAGAAAACTCCGGGGGGAATATTTACATTAACTTTCTGAACATAGCTTCGAAGTCAGCGATGCTTGCCTCTCTCGGGTTACCAGGTGCACATGCATCAGCGGCAGCGGACTCACACAGGAACGGAAGATCCTCTTCCTTGAGTGCCTCCAGCTTCGTCGGGATGCCAACATCTACAGAGAGCTGCTTCACGGCATCGATGGCCGCCTTACGATAGGTCGCTGCATCCATACCGGTCGTGTCGATACCAAAGGCCTCTGCGATGGCCTTGAACTTCTCGCCAGTGTACTCCTGGTTGAACTCCATCACGATCGGAAGCATCATCGCACATGCAACACCGTGCGGTGTGTCATAAACCGCGCCGAGGGTATGTGCCATGGAGTGTGCGATACCGAGGCCTACGTTCGAGTATGCCATCGCGGTTACATACTGTGCAAGTGCCATACCTTCACGTCCATCCGGATCGTTCGTTACAGCCTTACGAAGGTTCTTTGCGATGAGCTTGATGGCCTCGAGGTCGAGTACATCTGCGAGCTCCCATGCACCCTTGGTGGTGTAGCCTTCGATCGCATGTGTCAGCGCGTCCATACCGGTCGAAGCCGTGAGGCCCTTCGGCATGGAGGACATCATATCCGGATCAACGACGGCGATATCCGGGATATCGTTTGCATCGACGCAGACGAACTTTCTCTTCTTCTCAACATCGGTTACGACATAGTTGATGGTGGACTCTGCGCCGGTGCCACCGGTTGTCGGAACGGCGATGGTGAATACGGTACGATGCTTGGTCGGTGCGACACCCTCGAGCGAACGGATATCTGCAAACTCCGGGTTGTTGATGACGATACCGATGCCCTTACCGGTATCCATGGAAGAGCCACCACCGATGGTGATCATGCAGTCTGCGCCGCAGGACTTGTATGCCTCTACACCGTGCTGGATGTTCTCGATGGTTGGGTTCGGCTTGATGTCATCATACAGGAAGAAGTCGATGCCGTTCTCCTTCAGAAGATCCGTCACCTTGGCTGTTACGCCGAACTTTACGAGGTCAGGATCGGATGCAACGAAAGCCTTATGATAGCCTCTTGCCTTGATGAGACCCGGGATCTCCTTGATTGCACCATGTCCATGATAAGAAATACCATTTAAGACGAAACGATTCACAGCCATAATTCTACTCCTTTAAAATAATATGAATGCCCTGGCAGAAAGACCCATTCTTCCTGTGCAGGCATAATGATACCAACCATTCGATTACGTTGTGCACTTTGTCTACTATGCACAACCAAAACCTTTTTTATCTTAACAGATTGTAGATTAATTATCAATAAGCTCGCAGAATATGACAAAATTCTACTTCTTCGGCTTAAAAAAATACCCTTCGGCCGTCAATATGCCGAAGGGTACGATAAAACATCTCGTCAATATGTCGTTTACGCATTCAGTGAAATCGAGGCGATCGTGTGGTCATCGAAGTCATATACCGTGAACATATCCTCATCGAGGATGGCATAGGTATTCGGGTTTCCACCCTTCGGAAGGGAGGTGCTGCCCGGATTCAGATGGAAGAACGTACGTCCATCCTCTGCCGTCAGCTTCTCCGCCTTCAGAAGATGGGTATGGCCATGCAGCAGTGCATCGCCCGCCATCAGTGGCGGAAGCTTCGTCTCATCGAAAAGATGCCCATGGGTCGCAAAAATCGTATGACCGTTCAGTGCGAGGATCGCATAATCCGCCATCACCGGGAACTGCAGCACCATCTGATCGACCTCCGCCTCACAGTTGCCACGTACCGCCCAGATTCTGTCCTTCAGCGGATTCAGCATCGCGATGACCTCCTTCGGTGCATACTCCTGCGGAAGGTCGTTACGTGGTCCGTGATAGAGGATGTCTCCGAGGAGGATCAGGCGCTCTGCGCCGCTCTTCTCGAACTTCTCCAGGGTCCTGCGGCACCAGTATGCAGAGCCGTGGATATCACTTGCAATGAAATATTTCATATTCTGTCTTCTCCTTTATTCTCGATTACATCCGCTCTGGTGCACCGAATCCCAGTGTATGGATGCAGGTGCTCAGTACACGGAAGGTCAGCATCAGAAGCGCCATGCAGCTCTCCTTTTCCTTCTCCGGCAGGCTCAGGAACTTCACATCATGGTAGAGACTGTTGAAGTTGTTCGCCAGTGCATAGATATAGGAACAGATGCGGTGCGGCGCGAGATCCTTCCATGCACCGTTGATCTCATCCTGATAACGTGTGAGAAGCATCTGGACATCATGTGCAGACTTCTCCTTCATCGGCAGGATCTGGAAGTCGGTCGCATGGGCCTTCACATAATCCTTTACATGCACATCATCGCTTACGCCACGCTCCTGCATGAACTTCCGAAGGATCGAGTTGATCCGTACGATGGTGTAGAGGATGTATGGACCGGTGTTGCCCTCGAAGGACGTGAATTTATCGATGTCGAAGATGTAATCCTTCGTCGCCTGATTCGAGAGATCACCGTACTTCAGTGCGGCGAGACCGACACGAACGGCGATGGCGGCTGCCTCCTCCTCGCTGAGCTCCTCCCCACGGGATGCGCGTACACGCTCGAGGACCTTTTCATTCGTCTCCTGGATCAGCTTCTCGAGACGGAGCACACCACCCTCGCGGGTCTTAAACGGCTTTCCGTCCTTGCCGTTCATCGTACCGAAGCCGATGAAGCGAAGCTCCTCCTCCGAACGTACGAGGCCTGCCTTCCGTGCCACACGGAAGAACTGGGTATAGTGAAGAGACTGTCGGCTGTCCGCGATGTAGATGTACTCATCCGGATGATACAGCTTCTCACGCTCGACGATGGTGCCGAGGTCAGAAGTCGCATACAGTGCCGCACCGTCCGACTTACGGATCATGCATGGCGGAATCTCCTTCGCATCGCTCTCCTCCGCGACATCCACCACCAGCGCGCCCTGGGACTCATACGCAAGTCCTTTATCAATCAGTTCCTGAATCAGACCAGGAATGTACTGCTGCGCATCACTCTCACCCTTCCAGAGGTCGAAGTGAACGTCGAGGTTTCCATAGTTCTTCTTCAGATCCGCGATGGAAACCTTCATGATTTTATTCCATACCGCACGGTAGGTCGGATCACCATTCTGCAGCTTCAGCGTCGCCTGATGTGCACGCTCGGCATACTCCGGGTTGATCAGCTCACCCTTATGCGGGCCATCCTCATACTTCGCCTTCGCCTTTGCAGAGGCGAACGGATAGATCTCCTCCAGCTGGGAGATCTCGAGATCTGCATCGAGCTGTCCGCGGTCCTCGAGCTCCGTGATGATGAGGCCCATCTGAAGACCCCAGTCACCGAGATGTACGTCACCGATGACATCATTGCCCTGCTGAATCGCCATCCGCTTGATCGCCTCACCGATGACGGCCGAACGAAGGTGGCCGACATGGAGCGGCTTCGCCGCATTGGCTCCGCCGTAGTCGATGATGATCTTCTTTCCCTCATGGGCATCGAGACCGAGGTCCTCATGGAAGTTCATCTCATTCAGATACTTCGTGGTGAGCTCCTCGGACACGTTCAGGTTGATGAAGCCCGGCATCACCGCAGACACCTCGGAGAACATCACGATATCGCCCTGCTGCATGGTCTTCAGCTTCTCCACCACCTCGCCTGCGATATCCATCGGCTTCTTATGATACTGCTTCGCACCGGCCATCGCTCCGTTCGACTGGTACTCACAGAGGTCCGGACGGTTGGAAATCGACACGCGGCCGAGCTCTGCGTCATAGCCGGCCAGCACAAACGCAGTCCGCACGGCGTCGGTGATAACATTCAGAATCGTAGTCAAATCAATACTCCTTTAACTATGCCATGAGAGGCGCGGCCTCCCATGAATCGACGGTTTCTTAAGAATTTCGTAAGGGGGTCTGACCCCATAAACTCGAAAAAAAGAAGGCTTCCCGTTTGGGAAACCTTCTCACAAACGGATCGCTCCGTATATGTTCTGATCACGCAGATATCAGCCGCGGGACTCGTACTCACCGGTCTGGGTAGATACGATAACCTTATCACCGATGTTGATGAACAGCGGAACCATGATCTCTGCACCGGTCTCAAGGGTTGCCGGCTTCTGAGCACCGGTTGCGGTGTTGCCCTTTACGCCCGGCTCCGTGTGGGTAACCTCGAGGGTAACCTTCAGAGGCGGCTCAACAGCGAATACCTTACCCTGGTAGGAGTCTACACGAACGGTCTCGTTCTCCTTTACGAACTTCATCTCATCTGAAATCTGCTCGTGGGAAAGGGAAATCTGCTCGAAGGTCTCCGGGTTCATGAAGTTGTACATGTCACCATCATCGTAGAGATACTGCATATCCTGACGGTCGATGTGTGCTGGCGGGAACTTCTCGGTCGGACGGAATGTACGCTCGATTACACCACCGTTGATAACGTTTCTAAGCTTCGTTCTTACGAAAGCTGCGCCCTTACCAGGCTTTACATGCTGGAACTCGACGATCTGAACAACCTGACCATCAATCTCAAGTGTGACACCGTTTCTGAAATCACCTGCTGATACCATAAAATCCTCCTAAAATGAAAAACCAAAATATCTCTATTCTGGAAACATGAAGTTTTTATATTCTAATCGTACTTTCAGGCCCGAATCAACGTCCCTTCGGATGCGCCAAGCTCACAAAATACTGATGTATTTTAATATAAATACATCAGCAATGCAAGCATTTCTTAGGTTTCCGGCCTATTCTCCACTGTTTTTCCGTAACTGTTCAGATCGAGGAGGCCGGAGGGCGGCAACGGAGGCACAGTACTTCGAGACTGTCCCTCCGGGTCCGCCGGTCTGAACTGCTGCCATTTTCGAAACCAATCAGTAATGTACGACCTCTTCTGCTGCCCGGATCCGCCCGATCACGGGTGCTGCTTCCGGCGATGTGAAGTAGCGGTAGGTCGTTTCCGGCACGAGGCCGCGGATCTCCTCGAGCCGTCCATCATGGATGCAGCTCCGTACCGTGGAGGCTGAAATGGCCTTTCCGTCCGCTTCCTTCCGCGGGATGATGTGACACGCCACGCCGGCCTCCGGCAGCGCCGTCGACAGGATTTCATTATAGATGCCCGTCACCACCGACGTCGGTTCATCCCCGACGAAGCGATCCGTGATGCCGAGCGCCGCCGCGATCTGTGTGAAAATCTGTGCATCGATGCCCGCCTGGCTTCGGATCACCGCGTTGTCTCCCTTCTGGAAGTACGCTGGAAAGGTCGCGGAGCTGATGATATATGAGCCGGCTTCATGGTAAACGATGCCCGGGATATCCTTCGTTCCTTCAATTATCAGCTTCTTCCGCACGGAAAACGGTACGAGGCTCACATCCTCCGACACCATAAACAGATGCAGGACCCCACAGGCCGTCCGCGCCTGCTCGACGAGGTAGCGGTGCCCGAGGGTAAACGGATTCGCGTTCATGACGATCGCCCCGACACGTCCGCTCTGGTTCAATGCTGCAGGGCCGACTGCACATGACCCTCCCGGGAGCACAACGGCTTCGGCCGGGTGCGACGGATCCGGCTCGCCTGCATTGGCCTCATCCCGGGCGGTGATCTCCACCTGCTGCGTCTCCCGCTGAAGCGCCGCGAGGTAATCCCGGAAGCCGGTCCGCTTATTCTCCATGAAGACGATGTTCTCCTCCGGCACGCGCGTGATCTCATAGAAGCCGAGGTTTCCGAAGAAGCGCGCGGAATCACACTTCGTATACAGGAAGAGATGGTAGTTTCCACGGCTGTACTGCACCTCGACGAGATGGGAAACGATCGCGTTCATGAGGGACTCGCCCTGGTGATCGGAGCTCACCGCCATACAACGGAGGGTGTTTCCGAACAGGCTGCCAGTCGCGATGACATGATAGTCCTCGTCGAGCATCGCAGCCGTATAGTCGAGATGCTGATCCCGGTGGATACCCTCCCGCTCGAGGAGCGCGTCCACCTCTGCCTGTATGTAGCGGTCACCCGGACCGACCGATGAGATCGCATACGTTGTATCTGACATAATTACCTCTTTACAGTTTCAAAAGCAGGATCGCTACCGCGAGGATATCCGCAGCGCCCCCCGGACTGATGTTCTTTTCGATGCAGGCCATGTTCAGTGCTTCGATCGCCCGCACCCCCTCCTCCGTAAACATCGCACCCATGCCGAGGATCGTACTGCTTTCTGCCTGCAGCCAGCACATATCCTCATAGGAGCTTCGGATGAACACGTTCGTGTCGTTCAGCACCGACATAATCGCGATCAGTGTGCTGACATGCACCGCATTCTCGAAATGCTCGGCGTGCATGCTGCCGGTATCCTGCAGGAGTCCGCGGCGGAGCGTCGCATGCGCAGCGAAGGCCTGCTGCAGCGCCTCATCACTGCTCAGATTCCGAAAACGACGCAGCCATGGCACGGCGGTATCCCGGAGGATCGGAAAGCCCTCCATCGCCTGTCCGCGGATGCCCCGCTCCCCATACGCCTGAAAGAGCCGCTCCCCATGCGTCTTCGGCGGGTGCCCGAGCATCTTCCGGAAGTCCTCTGCCATACTCCGTGCGGTCATCTGACGCGCCATGTCGAGGATCGCATCCACCGTGATCTGCCCGGCGATGATGGTCGAACTCGGCATCACCGACTCTCCGGCAGCGTCCATCGGCTGCACATCCGCTGAAGCCAATGCTTCCGGCGTCACATCGTCACTCGGCTGTAATTCTTTTTCCACCAGCTGCTCGCTCGTCGTATCCGCGCGTGCGTACAGTATGCCCGCCGCCGCCAGCACGATGCCCATGGTGAAGATCATGCCCTTATGCGTATTCACGCCATCGGTCGCCGCATACATCGCCTGCTCCGCCTCGAGGCCGATGCCGCGAATCGCCCGGAATACTTCTTCCGGCGTATGGCCAACTGCTGTCGCATCCATCCCCTCCGCAAACATGCGCACCATGTACGGTGTGATGGCTTCCGTGCTCGCGAGGAAGGTCTCATAATTCATATCACGATGCGCGCCGGTATCCCGACGATCCACGAGGCCCGGCTTCGGTGTCGCATAGACCTCGCCGAGCAGGGCGTTCCGCACCTGCCAGCCGATGCGCTCGAGAAGAGCCGCACGTGCTGCCGGGTTTCTGTCTGTTCCTGTCCTCACATCTGCCCTCCTCATCCTGCGCACGCAGCGTGCGCTCCATCGATCCAGATGATCTGCCACTTCCCGAGCGTCCCTATCGTCTCCACTACACTCGTCACTGATCAGCTCTCAGCCTCTCGCCTGTTCGATGATGCGGTGGATCTCCGCGACCATCTCCGGCACCGCATGGGTTCGATTTCGTGCACAGAGATGCGCCTCCTCTTCACACATGAGGCACTTCCGCGGTGGCATGCCGAACTCCTCGCGGCTCACCTTCTGTCCATCCTTCTGAATGACGTCGATGTCGAAGATGCGTCCGAGCCGGTCCGCATCCTCGATGAGACACATGAGTTCCTTCACACGGATCGCCTCCGCATCCACGGAAGCGTAATACACATATCCGGTCACCTCGACGTCCTTCTCCTCTGCTTCGATACGGATACCATTCTGGTCGAGGCTGTGCCCTATGCGCTGCAGCCCGGTTTCGAAGGCCCAGTAGAAATCCTCTCCCACCTTATGTGGGCCCGGGATGTTCAGCATGAAGCAGATCACCGGATGATGGAAGCGCGTGATGAAATCCCGCTGCTGCTCCACCCGATGATCCCGCGCGGCCAGCATCTCCGGCACTGTCACCTCATGTGTAAAATCAAGTTTCCTTTCCATAGCAGGCCTCCTCTTCTTTCTGTTTACAGCCTATTCTAACACACGACAGGGATATGAGGCGAAGAAAATCCCTCCGTTCGAAATCATCCCGGCACAGCGTTGCACAGCGCCCGCATGGACGGATACGAAAAAAGCGCTCTAGTTATCCCCCTAACCAGAGCGCCTTCGTTCATGAGAAGACCGTGTTATGCACGGAGAGGTCATGATCTGCTGACCCGAATCAAAACTCAGGTCCTGTATGATCAGTCTTTAAACTCGAATGGCTTGATCTGACGAACGACATCCATGACAGAGCCGTCACGTGCTTCGATGATACCGACAACACGATCACCGAACTGAACCTTCTCCGGCTCACCGGTGATGGAGTATGCGATGTCACGAAGCTCCTCGATGGTCTTGATCGGAAGACCCTTACCAGCGACAGCGTCGATGAGATCCTGACGCTTCGGATTGATGGCGATACCATAATCGGTTACGACGACATCGACATCCTCACCCGGAGTGGTGACGGTCGTACAGTCGCTGCAGATCGTCGGGATTCTTCCCTGCATGATCGGAGCGATCACGATGGTGCACTTCGCACCGGCAGCCGTATCCGGATGTCCGCCCTGTGCACCGGTGATGACACCGTCAGAGCCTACAACCACGTTACAGTTAAAGTGTGTATCGACCTCAAGTGCAGCGAGGATGACGAAATCCAGCTTGTTGACGTATGCGCCCTTGTTGAACGGGTTTGCATACTCATCTGCGGTGATGTAGAAGTGACGCGGATTGGTCGCTGCGGAGCGGATCGCATCCTGGTCGAAATCCTGGGTATCCACGAGGCAGCCGATGAGGCCTTCCTCGAGGAGGTCACACATTGGCTTCGCGATACCGCCGACGCCGAAGGACATGTGGATATTCCGCTCACGCATGATCTCTGCGAGGTACTTGGTGGAAGCGATGGAAGCACCGCCGACACCGGTCTGGTAGGAGAAGCCATCCTTGAAGTACGGTGTGTTGACAACGAAGTCTGTGCAGTACTTCGCCATGAGCAGCTTTCTCTGATCCGTCGTCGGCTTCGCTGCGCCGGTGGCGATCTTCGTCGGATCACCGATCTCGTCGACCTTTACGACATAATCGACCTTCACCTGAGAAATCTGTGCAGGAAGGTTCGGGAATGGTACCAGTGTATCGGTGATCGCAACTACGCGATCTGCATACTCTGCATCCACTGCGGAGTAGGAAAGCACACCACAGTCTGCCTTACCGCCGTTGGCGTTCAGGTTACCATACTCATCCGCGGTTGGTGCGCCGATGAAGGCGATGTCGATGTGGGTCTCGCCGCTCATGATGGCTCTGGAACGGGCACCGTGGGAACGCATGATCGCAAGTCCCTGAAGACGACCGTTTGAAATCGCCTTACCGATCTCACCACGCACACCGGAAGACTCGATGTTTGTGATGGTGCCATCGTCGAGCATGTACACGATCGGATCGTTCTGTCCGCCAAGGGAAGAAGCACAGATCGTGATGTTCTTGATGCCCATGGCATGAACCTCTTCCATGACCATGTTGAGCACCTTGTCACCATTACGGAAGTGGTGGTGGAAGGAAAGGGTCATACCGTCCTTGATGCCGCACTTTACGAGTACATCATGGATGGAATCTACGAGCTTGGAGCCGTTTGAATTGATCACGCACTTCACCTTATGGGAAGCGGTCTCATACTCATGGCCGTCGAAATGGTGGGTTCCCTGGAATACTTCCTTACCGGTTGCCTTTAAAATCTCCTCCGGAATATCTCTTCCTACTGCATTTATCATAATTAAAGATCCCCCTTATACACACCGGCTGCCTTTGCGAGCTTGATGGTTCTCTGTGCGCCGTCATAGAAAGCGATATCGATCATCTTACCGTCAACGGTGAAGACACCGATGCCCTTTGCCTTCTTGTCATCGATTTCCTTAATTACCTTCTCTGCGAAGATGATATCCTTTGTGGTCGGTGTGAAGATCTCATGCACGACATCGATCTGACGAGGATTGATGCAGGACTTTCCGTCGAAGCCCATGTCATGGATCATCTGAACGTCCTTACGGAAGCCCTCCATGTCATCGAGGTTCGTCCATACGGTATCGAAGCACTGTACGCCAGCGGCACGTGCAGCGATGATCATCTGCTGACGGGCACCCATGAGCTCAACGCCGGTACCGGTGATGTGTGTCTGCAGATCCTTTGTGTAGTCACCACCAGAAAGTGCGACACCGATCATACGGTCTGAAGCGGTGCAGACCTCGTAGGCATGCATGATGCCCTTGCAGGACTCGAGTGCAGACATGATGAGGGTGGAACCCGGCTCACGGTCGAACTCTTCCTCGGCTGCTACGACCTTCTCTTCTACGGCACGTACCATGTCGGCCGACTCGGTCTTCGGGATACGGATGACATCCGCGCCTCCAGCTACGACGCAGCGGATATCCTCCTGCCAGAGGTCGGTATCGAGGCCGTTGATACGAACGACACGCTCAGATCCACGGTAGTCGATGGTGGTCAGTGCATGGTAGAGTGAGAAACGCGCGGTATCCTTCGCGGTTACCGCAACCGCATCCTCGAGGTCCAGCATGAGTGAATCACACTTGTAGATGTACGGATCCTTGATGAGTGACGGCTTCTGTGCGTTCAGGAACATCATGGATCTTCTCAGTCTCTTCTTGTTCGGATTCTCAATCATCGGATGGCACCTCCCCATGGTAAATTCGTGTACTGATCTACCGAACGGTATACAGCACCTTCGATACGCGCCTTGATCGTGCAGTCGAGTGCACCCTTGTCGACGATGGAGATCTTGACATTATCGATGCCCAGATTCTTCAGGGTTTCCATGGTGACCTTGCGGATCTCGTTACCAAACTGATGTGCAACTGCGGAATCGAGAGTGAAATCGATCTTTCCGTCTCCCGGCTCAACCGTTACCTGGCAGTCACTGGATTCCATCGTGCCCGCTACAGCAGGTTTCTTAATTTCCATAGTTTCCTCCTTGTCAGCAGAAGCGATCCCCCAATCGCTCCCGCAGCTCCATAAGTTACGTGTTTCGACTTAACCAACGCTTTTCTGTGTTTAGGCTATAGTAATTATACACTTCAGAGCGCCGGATAATTCTTATTTTTTGTGGTAATTCCATAATATAGCAGTCGGGAGATATAGTAAAATAGTTATATCATTATGGATGGCATAAGTTGTTCCTATATTTATACAATTCTGTATACACGAACGGGGAGATGACATGAATCTCCCCGTTTTTCATCATCCGAAGCGAGTTCAGAACGCCCTGGCTCTGTGATGATGGCGTGTTTTAAGCATTGGCATGGCCCAGCCTGTTAAAGTTGATAAGGCAGCCATCCATGACGATTCTCCGCTCGTTCTCGGTCATCGGAAGGACATAGAGCTCGATCTCGGTCGCCTGGCCATTCTTCAGAACATAAGCCTTGATATCGTCGAGTTTATTCTCCGTGAGTGCATGACGGATGCCTGGTACGTAGATGTAGTCGCCGACCTCGAAGCTGTCCGGCTCACCCTTCAGGTGGAACGGGACCATACCCCAGTTCATGCAGTTACTTCTGTAACGCTTGGTCGCATACTCCTGCGTGATGTTTGCGAGGGCACCGAGTACACGCTGGCAGGAAGCGGCCTGCTCACGGGCAGAGCCGTCACCCGGCTTGTTCGCGTAGATGGTGGAACCGATCTCGACCTCGGACGCCTGTACGTTCTCCTGGCCCGGGATCTGGTGGATCAGCTTGAAGACTTCTTCTACCTCCGCAGCGTTCTTACCGGCCTTACGTGCATCCTCGAGATCACGTACTGCCTTCGCACGGGCTACGTACTCCGGATCACGTCTCGAAAGCGTGAACTCTGCGAGGCCGAGCGGGTTCGAACGATAGGAGGAGGTTTCGCCGGACGGGATGAGCTCATCGGTCGTCGTAACCGGATCGAGGATCTTCGAAGCGACCTTGAGAAGGATGTGATCGGTCATCTCCTCCTGCTCCGGCCAGTCCTTGATGTTCGGTCCGAAGCGAAGCGGAAGCTCGAGATCGGCCTTGCCCCAGCCCTGGTATACACGGTTCTGGTAGGCCTTATCATCGTAGTTATACTCCGGGATATCGCCCCAGCAGTCGAGTTCCTCGGCAGAGGTCAACTTACCGCCGTTGGCTGCGGTCGCGGCGATGGAACGAGCGTCCATGAGGCATACGGCCGACATCTGACCTGCGCCCGGCTTCGAGCCCTCACGGTTCGGGAAGTTACGGGTCGTATGACGGATCGAGAGTGCGTTGTTCGCCGGTGTGTCACCTGCACCGAAGCAAGGTCCACAGAAGGCGGAACGGATGATGGCACCCGCATCCATGAGGTCTGCGAGCAGGCCCTTGCGGTCGAGGTCGGTATAGACCGGCTGCGAGGACGGGTAGACGCTGAGATAGAACTCGCTGTCGCCAATGTTTCTGCCCTTCAGTGCATGCGCCGCCTCAACAACATTGGTATAATTACCGCCTGCACAGCCGGCGATGATGCCCTGCTGCACCTGAAGCCGGTGATCCGCGGTGATCTTATCGAGGAGAGTGAAGTGGGCTCTTCCCTCTGCGACCTTCTCGGCTTCCTGCTCGGTCGCACGGAGGATGTCCTCGAGGTTATCATAGAGCTCGCTGATCTCGTATGCGTTCGACGGATGGAACGGAAGCGCGATCATCGGACGGATGCTGGAAAGATCGACCTCGACGCAGCCGTCATAGTATGCGACATCTGCCGGATTCAGCTCCTTAAACTCTGCACCTCTGTGATGCTGGTCAAGGAACGCCTTCGTTGCGGCATCGGTTCTCCAGATAGAGGACAGGCAGGTGGTCTCCGTCGTCATGACATCGACACCGTTACGGTAGTCTGCCGTCATGCTGGATACGCCAGGGCCTACGAACTCCATCACCTTATTCTTCACATAACCGTTCTTGAAGACCGCACGCTCGATCGCGAGTGCGACATCGTGCGGACCGACGAATGGCTGTGGCTCACCGGTGAGGTAGATGGCTACCACGCCCGGATAAGCGACGTCATAGGTCTGCTGCAGGAGCTGCTTACTGAGCTCTCCGCCACCCTCACCGATGGCCATGGTACCAAGTGCACCATAACGGGTATGGGAATCGGAGCCGAGGATCATCTTGCCACAGCCGGCGAAGTTCTCACGCATGAACTGATGACATACGGCGATATGAGGTGGAACGTAGATTCCGCCGTACTTCTTTGCAGCGGAGAGTCCGAAGTAGTGGTCGTCGTCATTGATCGTACCACCGACCGCGCAGAGTGAGTTATGGCAGCAGGTCAGCACGTATGGAAGCGGGAACTTCTCCATACCGGATGCACGTGCAGTCTGGATGATGCCGACGAAGGTGATATCATGAGATACCATCGCATCGAACTTGATCTTCAGCTGATCCATGGTCTCCGCCGTATTGTGAGACTTCATGATACCATAGGCGATCGTGCCCTTCTTCGCCTCTTCCTGGTTTGCCGCCTTTCCGGTCAGCTGCTCGACTCTTGCGGACTCCGATGCCGGAATGATCTCGCTTCCGTGCACCAGGTAGACGCCACCTTCATGTAACTTTACCATATGTACCTCCTTGGGTTTTATGTTCCTGTTCAGACGAGAAGATCAGAAGGATGCACGACCTCTTCGTATGGCTTCTACTGTGCGTCCTCCGCGTTTCCCTGACTGAACGGTTAATTATTAAAATGAATAACTTTGTTATCGATATAGTATCTCAAATGCAGGTATCGCAGAGTTCGATATTTTGTTATACTAGTTATCGATAATTCCGATATAATACGTAATTCTGTCAGGTACAGATATAATTAATAATAATTATTAGAATAAGTTCGAGAGGAGCTGCTCAAATGGAACTGAAGGATCTTAATTTTCTGATTGCGATTTATGAGGAGAGGAGTATTTCGCGGGCGGCGGAGCGTCTCTATATGGCGCAGTCGAGTCTGTCGCAGTTTCTCTCGAATTATGAGCGGGCGCTTGGGTACCGGATCTTCGTGCGCACGGCGAGTGGTGTGCGTCCGACGGAGGCGGGGGAGCTGCTACTCTCCTATGCCTATAAAGCGACGGCGGAGTACAAGCGCGTCCAGGATGAGATGCAGGATACAGCGAATCTGAAAAGCGGCAGTGTTATTCTCGGCATCAATACATTTCGGGGATCCTATATGCTGCCTCCGGTGCTGAATGCCTTTCATATGAAGTATCCAAACATCCATGTGAAGGTCGTCGATGGTCGTACGCGTATGCTCGAGCAGCTCCTCACGAATGGAGATCTCGATCTCGCCCTGCTGGCCACTCCGGACAAGCACAGTCGGATCGAATCCGAGTACCTGATGACCGACGAGATCTGTCTCATCACGAGTCCGACGCACCCGATCATGAAAAAGGCGAAAAAAAATCGACAGCACAGCGGAACCTCGCAGATTCCGATGTACGTCGATCTTCGGGATGCGGCGAACTATGAATTTAATCTCTGTGGTACCGATACGATGCTCGGACAGTACGCCCGCCGGATCTTTCTGAAAAACGAGCTGACACCCATCACGTATAATGATAACATGTCGGTCCTGCTGGCCTCTTCCCTCGGAGCCGCCGGGCAGGGGCTCGCCTTCACCTACTACAGTTCCCGTCACTACTTCCGAAACGCAGAGTTCCTCTCCCTCGGGAAGGACGGCGGCACCATCGAGATCTCGACGGCACTCGCCCCTGGCCGCTATCATAGCAAGGCCACGCTCGCACTTCGGGATATCATGCACGAGATTCTAACGTGAATTTCCCATATAATGCATAACCGGGTGTATAGAAAAAACCGCCGAGAACCTTCTGGCAGGAGGCCGCCTGCTCACGGCTGGAGCCATCCCCGATCTGGTCGGAAACCATGAGGGAACCGAAGGTTACGCCATTCGGATCACCCGCATCCCGGGATGTTTTCGGCGCCTGCTCGAAGTTTGGTGCTGCTTCGAGGACACGAATCGCCTTTGCCGTCGATACATACTGCGGATCACGTGAAATCATCGTGAAGCCGGAAATCTTCTCCGGATTCGAGCGATAGGAGCTGGCCTCACCGGATGGCACCAGCTCATCCGTGGTGACAGAGCCCTGATAGGAGCCGGCCACCTTCAGAAGGAGATGCTCCTTCAGCGGGGCCATCTCCGGCCAGTCCGCGATGTTCGGGCCCTTCACGAGCTTGACCTTCGGATCGGCATGACCATAGTTATCGTAGATCTGATGCTCATAGATCTTCTCGTTAAAATGAGGATGAAGGTTCCGATACTCTACGTTCGTAAGCTCGGTCGCGGCAGTAAGACGGCCGCCGTTTCGAACCGTTGCGGCGATCGAACGCGCATCCATGAGGCATACCGCCGCCATCTGTCCCTGCCCAGGCTTCGAGCCCTCTCGGGTCGCGTAGTTTCTCGTCACATGACGGATGCTCAGCTGGTCGTTCGCCGGTGTATCGGTGACACCGAAGCATGGTCCGCAGATGCATGGTCGCATCGTGACGCCGGCGATGGCCAGCTCTGAGCCGATGCCCTGGCGCATCAGGTCCTCCATCACCGGAAGGGAGGCCGGGTTCACGTGCAGGTTCAGGCCGTTGCCCGGGATACCATTGATCTTTCCGCCGCCGGCCATCTTCTCACGCATATACTGGTGGAGGACACCGCGATAAAGCGGCACGAAGATACCGCCGAACTTTTCAGCATTGGATAAGCCGAAGGCATGATCGTCCTCCAGGATCGTACCGCCGACGGCACAGAGGGTGTTGTGGCAGTTGGACAGCACATACGGCATCGGGAACTTCGTGAGTCCGGATGCGCGTGCCGTCTGCAGGATATTGACATAGTTGTTGTCCGGGGAGACCATGCTGTCAAACTTCAGCTCGAGATGCCGCATGTCGCCACTGTGATTGTGGGCCGCCAGGATACGATAGGCCATGGTTTTCTGACGACCAGCCTCGACCGCATGGGAAGGTGCCGCACTGGCGTCGGAAACATTGCCCGCCGCATCGAGGATGACGCCGTGATCAAATAAAGTTACCATCTTTTCTCCTTTTACGATGTTCCGGTGCTCATCACCTGAATCGCAGGAAATGATATCAAAAGAGCACCCTGTACTTGAGTCTAATTATACGGGTGCTCCTTCCTATAAGTAAAATATATTGATTTGTATATTTCGTATGCAGTTTTTTCTATCCGTTATTGCTTTTGCTGCTTTCTGCTTCAAACACCTGCTGCATCGTTTCGATCAGGCCGCGCTCTGCCTCGCCGAGGTAAATGCTTTCCTTAAAGACTGCATTGACCTCCCAGCAGTCCGGCGTCGGACCGTAATTATAAACACGGAAATTTGGATTCTGGAACGGCACGATGGCACGTTCCGGCACGATGGCCACACCGAGCCCGGAGGCCGCCAGCTGTGTCGCAGAGATGCAGCTCGATACCTCCATGATTTCCTTCGGAAGAAAATCGAAGCGACGGAAAACATCATCTACCTTCCGTCGGATGTACTGACCACGCTTCATAATGATGAACGGAAGCTCGCGAAGCTTCATAAGGTCGACCTCCGGAAGATCCTCGAGGATGTTTGAGGCATCGCGTACCATCTGACCACCCGGGGAAACGAGCATCTCCTCCGTAATCATATCCTTTCCGGCGACGAGAAACAGGCGCTCCGTATAGATGTACTCCGTCTTCACGCCGACCGGCAGATGATCCGTGCCTCCCGGCAGCACACAGAAAGCAATCTTATCATTCATGAGATTCGTGATGATCTCCTCAGACTTCGATTCCTGAAGATGGATCTCGATGTTCGGAAACTGTGCCCGGAACGGCCCGATCACCTTCGGCAGCATGTAGCCCGCCCGCTCCGTCGGGATGCCAATGTTGATGCGCCCTTTCTGCCCATGGCCGATATCTGCGAGCTCCCGCCGGAGATTATCCTTCAGCAGCATAATCTCCCGCGCTGTCTTCACATAGCGCTCACCGGCATAGGTCAGCGAGATCGGATTCGTCTTCCGGTCAAACAGCTTCACCCCGAGATCCTCCTCCACCTTCGAGATGATGTAACTCAGGGAAGGCTGTGAAATATACAGCTTCTTCGCCGCTTCCGTCACGCTATGATGATCCGCCACCGCGATGATGTAGCTCAGCTCCCTGAAGTCCATACGCATGCCTCCGTCAGATAAATGTCAAAGTCTATTATATATTAAAACCTGTATTATTCATAGATTAATTCTATATGCTAGTATGGAATCGTACAAATCTCAAAATAAATAGTGCGTAATATCGAAGAAATCGTACGGTGATGGTATGATGAAGACGCAAAAGGGAGGGACAGTCATATGTTGATAACGGCTACGGAATTAAAGAGTAACCTGGGAAAGTATCTGATGCTTGCCAGAACGGAAGATATTTATATAACGCGTAATGGAAAAATCGTTGCAAAGCTGTCGAATCCTCAGCAGGACAAAATTGACGTTGCAAAGTCTCTGTTTGGTGTGCTTCCAGCTGATATGACACTTGAAGAAGCAAGAGAGGAGCGACTGAATCATATATGAATATTACAGCAAATCGTCCCTACCGGTTTTTACTCCGAAAGAATTTATCGGCCTCCTCGTAAATCGTGAAGAAGGATGATGTACTAAAAACCGCCGATGACCGGCGGCTTTTTTATACAGCAAAAATAAAGGAAGTTCAGATCAGTCCCAGCGTCTTAACAAGCCATAACCAGAACGTCAGCGAAAATGCGCTGAAGAGGGTCGTCAACATGACGACCGACGAGGTCAGTGTACCCTCATGGTGCATGTTCCGCGCCATCACATAGCAGCTCACGGTCGTGGCAGAGCCGAGCATGACGAGAATCGCCACCAGCTTCTCGGTACGGAAGCCGAGCGCGACCGCCATCGGCAGAAAGAGGATATTAAAGCCGATGAGCTTCAGGAACGTGGCTCCGAAGGCCGGACCCAGCTTGCCGAAGGCCTTCTTAAAATCAAACATCGCGCCCATCGCCATCAGGCCGAGCGGGGTGCCGAGTGCCCCGACCTTGCTGCAGGTCGTGATCAGGATCTTCGGCTGCGGGATACGGAGAAGCGACCAGAGAAGACCCACCAGAATACCGATGATGATCGGATTCGTCACGATACCACGGGCGGTCTTTGAGAGCGTCTTCTTATCGAGTCCCGTATTCTCCGGATCGGTCAGGCTGAGTGCCACGACGGCCATCACATTATAAAGCGGTACCGCACCGATGATCATAAGCGGCGCCATGCCGGCGGTACCATAGATATTCTCGATGAAAGCCACCCCGATCAGGGAGGCACTCGAACGGTACGCCGCCTGTACAAATTCGCCGCGCTCTGCATGGTTATGAAGCATCCGTGACAGAAGTGCAGCGATGAGGACGCTCAGCAGCGTCGCGACGAAGCAGAATACGACGAAACGGGTATCCCAGGCTTCGCGGATGTCGAGTGCCGATACCTGCACGAACAGGTTCACCGGCAGTGGTATCAGAAATACAAACTTGTTTAACTTACTTGCAAAATCTGTATCAAGCCAGCCGATCTGGTGCAGCGCATAGCCCAGTACCATCATAAGAAAGATCGGCATCGTTGCATTGAGACTGAAGATCAGATTTTCCATAGAATTCTCTATATCCTTTCACATCATACCCCAAAGGCTGTCCCTTGAGCTGCGCCCGATTTCGGAAGCATACCCGATTCGGTCCGGCACAAGGAGCTGTCCCCTAGTATACGCCGACTTTTCTTCGATGGATAATCGATATTTCATATCGAAGTCATACAGACTGCTTATACAATCTTTTTGATTTTCAACATGTGCTTTTCGGTCTCACGCAGTTTCTGGTGCTGTTCCAGATTCCGTTACTTCTCCAGACCCTGGATGGTCTCGATGAGGTAATCGGTGAACTCGGCTGCTGATGCATCCTTCGTCTCGGTGGTCAGTACGACCTTGCGCTCAGTGACGGTGCAGATCTCCAGTGCCTGATCGAGGATGGCCTTCCGGTCACCATAGCCGATGTGCGCCATCATCTCACCCATCGCACGGATGAGGGAGCATGGGTTTGCGTAATTGCCACGACCATGACTCATGAGGTATGGTGCGGTACCATGGATTGCTTCGAAGAGTGCGTACTGATTACCGATGTTGGAGCTGGATGCGGTACCGAGGCCACCCTGAAGCTCCGCTGCGACATCGGTTACGATATCACCGTAGAGGTTTGGAAGAACCACGACCTGGATGCCGGCGTTAAACTCCGGATCCGTCATCTTCGCTGCCATCGCATCGACGAGTTTGTCCTGAACCTCGATCTCCGGATACTCCTCGGCACCGATGCGGTGAACGGTCTTCAGGAAGTTACCATCCGCAAGCTTTACGATGTTGGACTTTGTAACGACGGTCACGTTGGTCTTTTCATTCTTACGCGCAAACTCGAACGCGGCACGTGCGATGCGCTCTGCGCCCGGCTTCGTGCAAACCTTGAAATCGATGCCGAGATCCTCATTGACCTCGATGCCCTTGTTTCCCCAGATGTACTCACCCTCGATGTTCTCGCGAAAGAAGGTCCAGTCGATGCCCTTCTCTGGCATCTTGATCGGACGTACGGCTGCGAAGAGGTTGAGTCCTCTGCGAAGCAGGGAGTTTGCGGATACAAGGTTTGGATATGGATCGCCCGGTCGCGGGGTCACGAACGGACCCTTCACGAGTACGTCACACTGCTTGCACTCCTCCATGACATCTGCCGGAAGAGACTCCATAAGCTCAGATCTGCGCTCGATGGTCATGCCCGGGATCTCGTGAAGCTCGACACGACCGGAGGCGATCTCCTCCTTCAGAAGCTCATTTACGACACGAACCGCCTGCTCCATGATGATCGGGCCGATGCCATCACCCGGCAGGATGCCGACCTTGATATGTGAAAGCTTCGAAAAGTCCTTCACCTCACTGTCCTTCTTCATCGCCTCGATCCGTGCATTTTCGTTACGGATCAGCTCACCAAACTTCGCCTCCGCTGCCTTGATCTGCTCTTCTGTAATCATCGTTTGTCTCCTTTTCACTCGCCTTTTCAGACGCTTTGCTGTATTCATCACCGAATGCACTACCTTCTATCCGTACATTCTTTTATAGAAAGTATAATGGCGAGCTCATATATAGTAAAATATATAAAGAAGTATGTATATTATCGCATTTCTTCTATGATGGAATCAATGACTGATGCATCACAACGGCTACAGTGATGATAAATTTCTGTCGCATCGATCATCTTCTGATCTTTACATTTTTCTCTACATAACGAATCAGTTCATCGACCACCGCCCGCCGGTTTTTCTCCTTTTTATAGATAAACCAGCTGTTACGCGAAATCTGCTTCCTATCTTTCGTAAAAAGAGGCGTCAGCGTCAGATGATACTCATTGACGAAATTATCCGGCAGAAAACACAGAAGATACTTGTTTCCTTCGGCGATGCTTCGGAATGCAAATTCGATATAACCTGCATCCTCCGATGGTGCCGGAAGTTCCGTACCGAAGCGTTCTGTCCACCAGTCCGCAATCTGGCCGATGGTCTTCTGATTTGTCTGGTAGGCCACCTGATCCATCGCGGGCAACTGGTCCATATCCACAGGATCCTTCGTCACACAGTATGCTGCGGTATGATCGACGAGCTCATGGTATACACCGGCGGTATAGTCCGAGCGGATAAACGCCGCATCGAGCTTCCCCTCCATCAGCATCTCATACAGATAATTACTCTGTTTATTGATGACACGTATACTGATGTTCGGATGCGCTGCAGTAAACGGATTCAGCACATCATAAAGTGAGTACTTCGTATAGGTATACGCTGACCCGAGAAGAATCGTCTCCTTGTGTTCCTCCCGAAGCTTCCGAAGCCCCTCCTGCGTCTCATTTTCCAGCTGCAGATACTTTTCCGCCATCTGAAACAGGAACTCCCCCTCCTTCGTAAACGTCACGCCCTGTGGCGTCCGCTCCACGATCCGGCACTGGAGCTCCTCCTCCATCGACTGCAGCCGCTTCGTGATCGCCGACTGCGACTTATAGAGAAGCCCCGACACCTTCGTGATGCTCGGATTCTGATGCAGCTCGTAGATGATTTTCCAGTCACTGTCCCGCATAAAAAACCTCCTTCGTGATGTCATCTATCATACCATCACGAGGGAGGTTTTCCTCATACTATTCTACTGATTCGACGTATCCGGTTTTTTCTATCGGCCTGTCCTTCACACCATACAGCCAATGCTTCCGGCGCGACATCCTCACGATGCCTCTGCGGTCACGAAGCCGCCGCTTCCAGCATCACATTCTCTTTACTGTTCGAGCTCCTCTGCCTTGAGAACCCCCATCTCGACGAGCTGCTGCTTGAGATAGCGGAGCTGTCCACCGGCGAGCACGACGGCGAGCTCGGCATCGGAAAGCTCGAGGCGGCACTTGAAGCTGAAATCCTTCGTCACGTCGCGTACGATGACCTCTCTCGTCGGAATCTGCGCGGTGAAATCATCGATAGCGAGCTCATCCATCTGATCGAGCTTGTCGTAATCCGCCGGATTCTCGAACATCATCGGCACAACGCCGTGATTTATGAGATTACCCTTATGGATACGGGCGATGCTCTTTGCGATGACGGCCTTCACACCAAGGTACATCGGGTTGATGGCGGCATGCTCACGAGAGGATCCCTGGCCATAGTTCTCACCACCAACGATGATCGACTGCACGAGTTCTCTTGCACGCTCTGAAAATTCCGGATCATAACGGTTATAGCAGTACTTCGACATGAGCGGAATATTTGATCGCATTGACGAGAACTCAGCACCGGCCGGTGTGATATCATCGGTCGAAATATTGTCCCCAGCCTTTAATGAGATTCGTACGTTCAGATTTTTCTTCGGCTTCTCCGGTACCGGAAGGAAGGCGATATTCGGTCCCTTCAGAACCTTCACCTTCGCACGCTCCTCTTCCGGAAGTGGCGGGATGATCATCGCATCATCGACGATGTAGTGTACCGGCTCCTGGATCGCAGCGAGCTTTTCCACATCCGCGCCCATGATTTCCTCCGCCGTTGCGAATGTGCCCTTGATGGCCGTTGCTGCCGCCGTCTCTGGAGACACCAGATAAATATTGGCATTCGGTGAACCAGCGCGGCCACGGAAGTTACGGTTCGAGGTACGAACGGCGACACCATTCGTCGGCGGCACCTGACCGATGGCACAGCATGGTCCACAGCTCAGCTCCAGGATACGCACACCGGCATCGATCAGCATGTCGAGGTAGCCGTCCTTCAGAAGCTGCTTATAGATCTGCTTGCTGGCGATCCCTGCCGTACACTGCAGATTTTCGCTGACATGGCGGCCCTTCATCACGAGGGCGGCCTTCGCAAAATCGCTGTAGGAGCCGTTGGTGCAGGAGCCCATGAAGACCTGCTGCACGACCGGATGCTCCTCGAGGGTGCTCATCGGTACAACATTATCCGGCTGATGTGGCAGCGCGATGAGTGGCTCGAGACTGCTCAGGTCGAGGTTCATCTCCTCATCGTACTCTGCATCTTCGTCTGGAAGGAATTCTCTATACTGCTCACCACGCTCCTGTGCCTCCATAAACGCCTTCACGATTTCATCCGCCGGAAAGATCGAGGTGGTGGCACCCATCTCCGCACCCATGTTCGCGATGGTGAGACGCTCCGGTACAGACAGCGTCTTTACACCCTCGCCGACGTACTCGAAGACCTTTCCGAGACCGCCCTTGATGGTGACACGGCGAAGCATCTCGAGGACGACTTCCTTTGCGTTCACACCGGCCTTCAGCCTGCCCGTGAGGTTCACCTTGACAACCTTCGGCATCGTAAGACGCATCGGAATGCCTGCCATCGCGGTCGTGATGTCCATGCCACCGACACCGATCGACAGCATGCCGACGGCACCACCCGATGGGGTATGGCTGTCACCACCCATCAGAAGCTCACCCGGGATCGCGAAACGGGAGGTCTGTACCATGTGGCAGATACCGTTTCCCGGTCTCGATACATATACGCCGGTCTTCTCTGCGATGGTCCTAAGATAGTTATGATCGTCCGGCGTCTTGAAATCGATATACAGCAGATTATGATCCAGATACGATACTGAAGTCTTCACCTGCGTCGGAATGCCCAGCTGCTCGAAGCCGAGATAGGTCATGACCGCATTGATATCGTGGGTCAGGGTCTGATCGACCATTACAAATACATCCTCGCCCGGTACCATCGCCCCCTTCACCATGTGGGAACGGATGATCTTTCTCGTTAATGAATCGCCCATGTTTACCTCCTGAAATAAACCATGTTTCCATCCACTCTTTTCATGCGGCCGTCTGTCCTCAGATATTCTCGCATGTGCGACGCAGGGGCAAAAAGAAATAGTTTATGTCACTATCCGTCATGAAAGTGGTTATTTATTTATCATTCTGTACTTCGATTGTACTGTGCCACGCATGTGAAAAGGAAATGCAATTAACAAATAAGGGCATTCCATAATGGAATGTCCTTACCTGAATGTTCCTTTTATTCATAGATTTCATCTGCTCAACCGTCGTATTACAGTTTACCAGTGTTTACTCAGTTTTACCTGACTCAAGTAAAACTGAGTAAAATCGATTTTATTCCTTTTCCAGCACGATGTCCTCGAGCGCGCGCTTCGGCACGTAGTGGGTGCCGTTTTCATCGCGATAATAATTCACGTCGCCGTTCTCCAGTACCGGAACCAGCTCGATCTTCTCTGCCGGCGCACCGATGGCGATGACCAGCACCGGCACGAGACTCTCCGAAAGTCCCAGCACCTCGGTCAGTGGCTTCAGACCGAAGTTCCGAATCATGAGGCAGCCGAGACCCTTCTCCGTCGCTGCCAGCGTAATCGTCTGTGCGGCGATGCCGACGTCGATCATCGCCGCCTGCATGTTCGGCTGAATGTCACTATCCTGCAGGATGATCACGAACGCGGTCGGATGCGTGCCCGGCTTCGGAAGGTGGAGCTCCGGAAGGGCGGCTGCCCACTTCGTCGTCGCGAGGATGGCCTCCACCTCCTCGTGTTCCGTCGAAATATAGTACTTAAGTGGCTGCTTGTTACCGCCGGACGCGGTCAGACGGGCCATATCCACCATATCGATGAGCTCGTCTCTCGTCACCTTGCGATCCTCATGATAGCCACGATAGCTTCTGTCTTTTAATACCAGATCCTTCAGCATAGCTTTCTCCTTTTACTAAATCCCGATCACGGAGAGGATCTCCTTCGGGGAATCCACGATGTACATGGCGCCTGCATTGACCAGCTCTGCACGGTCGCCGAAGCCGTAGGTGACGCCGATGGAATCGACACCTGCCTCGACGGCACCCTCGATATCAAACATGCGGTCACCGATCATGACGCAGTCCGCCTTGTCGAGCTTAAGCGCATCGACGGCCCGGTTGATGAGGCGTGCCTTCCGGCTGTCATGGTCACCAAGCTCCGGGCCGGTCTGATAGCAGAAGTACGGCGCGAAGCCGAAGTGCTCGAGGATACGCTCTGCGAAGATGTGCGGCTTCGAGGTCACGAGGACGAGCTTACGCTCACTCGCCTGAATCGCACGGAAAACGTCCTCGATACCGGCATATGGGGTGGCGTCAAAGATGCCATCGGTCGGATAGACCTCGCGGTAGAGGGCGACGGCACGCTCCGCGTCCTGCGGATTCATGCCATAGAAGTTTGTGAAGCTGTCCATAAGGGACGGGCCGACAAACTTCCGAAGCTTTTCCTCCGGCTCATTCGGGTAGCCGAAGTGGTCGAGCGCGTACTGTACAGATTTCATGATGCCAGGACCGGAGTCCATGATCGTTCCATCGAGGTCGAAAAGAATGGCAGTATAGTTCTTCTTCATATCATTTCTCTTTCTGCTTTCTGATGATCCCGTAATGAGAATGATCGAAGATAGCGTCTCTCGGTTCGTTCTCAGTCGGCATCCGTAAATGCTGATTTTATTTCGTATGCAATTTATCTTAGCATATTGATTCCGGCTGTGGTACAGTTAAGTTTATCTGTTTGTATAAAACGCAAAGGCAGTGATGAACTCCCGGTATACATCTGTATCTTTCGGGAGCAGCAGGCATGTTTTTCCGCCACACGTAAACCAGATGGAAGGATAGATTATGACCACACGTGAACTTCTCTATGTAAAAACCACCGCCGACACCGGCAATATCTCGAAGGCTGCAAAGAAGCTCTTCGTCACGCAGCCTTCGCTCTCGCAGTCACTGCAGCGCATCGAGGACTCGATCGGCACGAAGATCTTCGTGCGCAGCCCCGATGGTCTGAAGCTCACCTTCGCCGGTGAAAAGTACTATCAGATGGCCTGCCAGGTGCTGAAGATCTATGATGACTTCTCATCGGAAATCACGGATATCAATGATCTGAAGGTCGGTCATATCAGCTTCGGTGTCACGCATCACCTCGGTGCGATCGTCCTGCCGCAGATTCTTCCAGAGTACAATGCACTCTATCCGGGCATCTCCATCGACCTGTTCGAGGGCTCCACTGAACCGCAGGAGCAGCATCTGATCTCCGGCGAGATGGACTTCTCCATCATGCATGCGCCGGTCTACGATGTGCTCGCGAACCCGTCACTTCAATACGAGGTACTGAAGCGCTATTCCTTTATCATCGCGATGTCCCGGAATAATCCACTGACTGAAAAGGCTGTACCGACGCCGGGCTATCCTTATCCGGTGCTGGATGTAAAGCTGCTCGCCGACCAGCCGCTGCTGACGCTGCATAAGGAGCAGCGTATCCGCCATGTCACGGATTCCGTGCTGCGGAAGGCCGGGATCCAGCCAGAGATCCGCCTTCTGTGCCGAAACTACATGAGCCTCGAGAAGCTCGCCGCCGAGGGCATGGGCGTGACCATGCTCCCATCCGAGTATGTCGCCGCAAACAGTTTCGAAAACCCGCCGGCCTTCTTCTCGATCGATGCCTCCTACCCGGCCTACTGGGATCTCTGCATCGCGACACTGAAAGGTGCCTTTCTCTCGAAGGCCGACGAGTACCTGCTCGAGATTCTCCGAAAGAAATTCAGCTGAGACTCCCGTCCTCGCCGCCCGGAGTCGCCGGGCGAAGCACGAAATTCCCGTGACGAGATGACATACCCGCCGGAGACATTGCCCGGACATAAAAAGCCGCCCACAGCATACGACTGTGCGCGGCTTTTACGTTTATTCAGATTTAATCCTTCGGCTTCATGTAGAAGCGTCCGGAGAGCTCGGTCGTGCGGATGGAGTTCACGAAGGCATGCGCATCGATATCACGGATGCGCTTGATCACATGACGGGCGCTGTCCGTCGCGATGACGGAGTAGAGCACCTGATGATCCTTATGCTCATGGGAACCCTCGGCGTGCATGATGGACGCACCGTGATGGGTTTCATCGAAGATCATCTTCGCGATCTCCTCTGCCTTATCCGTAACGACAAAGAGCGTCTGGCGCTGGAAATCACGGTAGAGGGTATGCAGGGTCTGGGTGGACACATACTGGAACACGATCGAATACAGCGCCTTATCCCAGCCGAAAAGCACACCAGCGGCACCGAGAATCAGGACATTGAAGCCGAGAATCAGGTTCCAGGTCTCCATGCCGCGCTTCTGGCTGAGGTAGATGGCGATGAAATCCGTACCACCGGTGGTCGCATCTACACTCAGGCAGAGGCTGATGACCACACCGTTGATGATACCGCCGAAGACGGCGATCAGCAGGGTGTCATAGGTGATTACATGCGCCGGCATCATATCGGTGAAAAAGCCGGTCAGGAGAATCATGATCAGCGAGAAGAAGGTGAACTTCTTTCCGATGAAGCGGAAACCGATATAGACCGGGATCGCATTCAGCAGGATATTGATCGGCGAGTATGGAATCTCATGTGGCAGATACATCTGGCTGATACGCTGGATCAGGATCGTCAGTCCCGTCGCACCACCCGGATAGAGTCCACCGGTACGGACAAATGTTTTGATATTGATCGCCATCAAGAGCGAGGCCAGCACCACGGTAATCAGACGGCGCAGATCCTTCTTCGCTTCGATTTTCATTTCTACTCCTCCTGCCCCATGGCAGATATGATAAAACACATAAAAAGCAGGCCCATCAGAACCCGCAAACATATTAGTCATAGCAGATATTCATATATCTTGCAAGATAAATCCACTTTTTTCTCTATTCTCTTTATCGTTCGGGTAACAGTTCAGCTAAGGGGCCCCTTAGCTGAACGCTTACGCTTAAAAGACGCACCGGTCATCACTCCCGGATAACCACGAAGCCGTCACTGTCCTCTTCGCCGATTTTCTCACCGTGCTCGTCGCGGAAGGCCTTCGTATATTTCGTATATGCCTCCGGATGTGCGAGGAGTTCATCGGCGCGTTTCTCGGTATACAGACCCTTCCGGTCTGCGATGATGGCCTCAAGATAAGCATTCGCCTTCTCCTGATCACCGGTACGAAGCGCATACTCGGCGAGCTCAAGCTGCATCTCCTTCCGGTAGATGGCATTTCCGGCGTACTGAACCTCCTCCTCGAGATACGGGATGTCCGCATCCAGGCGTCCCTCTGCCGCCGCGATCCGCGCCTCATGCACACGAATCTGCTGCGCGAGGTTTTCAGCGAGCCGTGCGGCACGCTTTTCCGAAACCACCTTCAGCTTCTTCAGATCCTCGATCTGAAAGCTCGCCGCCTCGAGATCACCGCGCAGAATCTGCAGATTTGCCTTCTGATTTACGATGAGCGCAGAGCTCGTCAGCGCATGGATACGAAGTTCGTCCGGCTTCAGATCCTTCACCGCATCCCAGGCACCCTCGAAATCACCGAGCGCTTCCTTCGCAAAGGAAATCCAGTGCTGACCGTTCGCATACTCTGCGAGATTCTTTGGGACACGGGCATTGACCGCCTCGAAGTTCTGCAGGAAGCCGGCCGGATCCGTATCGGTATAGAGCTGTTTCTGCACGGCCTGCAGACGCTTATTCGCGAGCATCGCGGCGAGCAGACGCCCGACGATGACGCCGGTGAATACCCAGAGTGCCCAGACGAACACCGCTGTCTTATCCGGATTATTCAGAATCCGCCCGTGAAAATAGATGAGGCCGAAGACACCGCCGAGCACCGCGCCGAGAAGCATGATGGCGTTCGCCATCCGCTTGTAGTAAACGATCATAGAAAATCCCCCTTTATGGATGTGATGAAGCTCTTATCAAAAAGGGTCGCCCGCGATGGACGACCCATACTGAACCAGCTGCTTATGGTTCTGCCATATTCAATTGTCAGTTTCTCTACAGCGCGTATTACAGCATGAAGGAGAATACGAAGGCTGCGATGATGAGGACGATACCGCCACCAAGACGAGAAGAAAGCTGTGAGTAAGCGATCAGATCCATACGGTCTGCAGCACCGAGGCACGCGAGGTCGCCGTTACCACCACGGTTTGCCATGCAAAGACCAGCGGTGATCGCGGAATCGATCGGATAGAAGCCTACGAGGTAACCAACCGCTGCGGAACCGATGATGGCACCGATCACGATCATGAGTGCCATGATGATGTTCTTCGGAGCGATCGCGTTAAAGAGCTCTGCGAGGTTGAAGTCTGCGCCCATGCCGACCATGATGATGATACCGAGCTGACCGGAGAAGAAGCTCTGCAGTCTCTTCGCACCAGCACGTACTCTGGCAGGGATGAGACCGGTTGCTGCAAGGATAACGACGAACACGATCATGTACGCATACTTATGAATCGGTGCACCTGCGATCTTCGGAAGGATCTTACCGCTCATGAGCTCGCCGACAGCGAAGCATGCGAATGCAAGAAGAAGTGCGCCTGCGAGGTCGTTGTTGTCGGTCTTCACCTTCTGATCGTCTCTTGCAAGCTCCTCTGCACCACGGATCAGGGTCTTCTTATCACCGGTCAGGGTCGGAACCTTCTCACCGAGTGCGTTCAGCGCTGCGGAAGCGATGATACAGAAGATGTTTGCGATGGTCAGTACGATGATCGCGAAGGAATAGTAGTTCGCTGCAGCATCACCGGTTACCTGCTCATAAATCTGAGAAAGTGGAACGGCACCTGCACCATTACCACCACCCATGATCGGAAGTGTGTACTTGATCAGGGTATCTGAAAACGGAATACCGAAGATGGCACCTGTGATACCACCGAGAATCGCTGCTGCGAGAAGTCCGCCGAGGATCGCCGGGATATAACCTGCGAAGGAACGGATCAGGATGTCACGCTCAAGTGAAAGCACAGAGCCGACAATCAGCATAACGATGAAGAGTTCAAGGAAATTCGCATCATCTGAGATGAAGGAGTTGATTGCATCGAGTCCTGCCTCCGGAATCAGACCGAACTGTCTGAGGAGAGCGACACCGAAGAAGGTTGCGAGAAGTCCGCCACCGATGTACTTGTTCCAGATCGGAACACGCTCACCGATCTCGTTAAAGATGACTGCGAAGCCGAAGCAGATACCCAGTACCGATGTCATGGTCGTTGCGGCCAGCATCACCGGGTTACCGTCCTTCATCTTCGTCACATAGACCGGAAGAAGTACCAGTACGATACAAATGAGAGCCTGCCACCAAGGAAGGCCACCGAGCCAGAGCCCACTTCTAGAGTTTTTGTCTTCTGCCATATTAAAATCCCCCTTTAATATGATTGGAACGAAGCAGCACGTTCCATTTTGATATGACGTTCCAGGAGCTACCTGGATGAATCCTGCGTAAGCAGAGCAGGATTCAATGTTGAATACCGTAACATATTACCATAAGACATTTGCTTTTACAATCATAACTGGTAAATATGGCCATACACTGTTCCCCTGGATGCACAAAAAGGGCTGGCGGCAGAAGCTTCACTCTTCTGTCGCCAGCCCTCCGGTCTCTCCATCGCTAATGAAGCGAAAGCTGTGTCAGCGCTGCCCGCACCGCTTCGATCGGCATCTGTCCAGGTGCACTGCTCTCTCCGACCGTCGCAAAGGTGAGCATGGAGCCAAAGGCCCCACCGACGAGTCGGCTGATTTGACCGATCTCTCCCATCGACATCGTGATGAGCGGATGCGTCGCCGCATCCTCCTCCCGGAAACGGGCCGTCGCCAGAAGAAGCGTGGCGACATCCGAGGTTTTCGTCGGCATGTAGGCCGCTTTCAGGATATCGGCGCCCGTCGCCCGAAGCGCGCGAAGCTTCTCGAGGATTTCCTCGACCGCCGGTGTTTTCTCGAAGTCGTGGTAGGACGCGATGACGCGAACGCCCATTTCATGGGCAAGCGTCATCAGCGCACGGCTGTCCTCTGCCGGTGTCGTATCCTCGAGATCGAGGTAATCGAGCCGCGCGGATGCAAGCGCCAGGGTGCAGAACCGCCGGTACGCTGCCGCATCGTTCGGGAAGCTTCCTCCCTGTCGCTGTGTACGGATCGTGAAAAGCAGCTCCTTTCCGGGAAGCAGTGCCCGAAGGCGTGCGATCATCGCCTGCAGCTGCCGGGCGTCCTCCGAAGCCGCATCGATCTCTGCACTGCTGCCGTCTTCCGCGGCATCCCGAGTGTGTGCAGCGGCCTCCTGTACCGACGGATAGAGCGCCATCGCGAGGTCGAAACGCCACTCCACGACGTCCGCGTCGGTCGCTGCGATGGCGTGGGCCTGCTGCTCAATCTCTGTCTGATTCTGTCCGGTAATCGGAACACATACCTTCACTTTTTCCATACTCTCTCCGCCTTATTCTGTCTCGTCTACGCTTGTCCTGCGCTTACTCCGCACTGCTGTGCTGTGCCTGATTCGTAAGCAGCTTACCGATCTCCTCCACGAAGGTGTTCACGTCCTTAAACTCCCGGTAAACCGAGGCGAAACGGACATAGGCGACCTGATCCACGGACTTCAGCTTATCCATGACGAGCTCTCCGATGCGGGAGGTCGGAACCTCCTTCTCCCCGGTCGAGAAAATCTCGTTCTCGATCTCGTCCACCATCCGGTTGATCTGCGCCGTGGAGATCGGGCGCTTGTGGCAGCTGTGGATGATGCCGGCCTCGATCTTCGAGCGATCGTATGGCACGCGACTCTGGTCCTTTTTGATCACCATCATCGGCATGGTTTCAAGCTTCTCATAGGTGGTGAAGCGCTTGCCACACAGCTCGCACTGGCGGCGTCGACGGATGGCTGTGTTCTCATCCGCTGGTCTGGAGTCGATGACCCGGGTATCCTCTGCATTACAAAACGGGCACTTCATAGATTCTCTCCTTCTGTATCCGTGTCTGTTCCTACGCTTTCCTGCGTATATTCTCTACGTACATCATCGAAGCTTCGAGATGCGGTTTTCTCATCGGTCGGGTGGACGCCCGTATCCTGCGTCGCCTGATCGGCAGGCTCCTTCACTTCACGATAGTCTGCCTCCTCCACCTCGCGGTACTCTGCCTCCTCGACACCGGACGGATAGTCGTCACTGTAGGCGCTGAGGTAGAAGATCGTCACCGCCTGACTGAGGTAGGGCTGCACGAAGATGCCGGCGAGGCCGAGGGTGAAGACCATAAGCAGTACCCAGCCGAAAAAGCTGAGATACAGACCGAGCAGCTTCATCTTCTTATTTCGCATCATATGGAGCGAGGTCCGGAGTGCCGTCCAGGTGCGCATCGACGGATGGTCCGCGGAGGCCAGCGCTGCCATCGAGAAGTACAGCCCGATCACATACACGATGAAGCTTGTGATCGTCTGCGTCACGCGGTAATCGAAGGTGCCGGTACCGTAGTGATGCCCGATCATGATCTGTGGGATCTCCAGCACGATCTGGATGAACCAGATCACGAGAAGCGTACCGAAGAAGTGCGTCATGTGCGGAAGGTTCCGGAAGCCATGAAACACATCCGTCACGCGGACGCGGCGGCCACGTGCGACCGCGAAATACATCTGCTGCATCCCCAGTGACAGGCCGGCATAGAGCCAGAGCCCGAGAAAGAGGAGCGCGGCGATCACGATGCCGAGCAGTGCCTGGATGGCGAGTGGCACAGCCGGATCCATCCGAAGTGACCAGACGGTGGAGTGCCCGAACAGCGGCGAAAAGCTGCCGAGAACAACGACCGCATACAGCACTACGAAATATGCGAACATCGAAAACAGAATCAGAAAGCCGGCACCGATCACCGCGCCCCAGTTGCCACGCAGCTGGTTCCGGGCGAAGGCACGAATCTGAGTATTTGTCATCATAGGCTCTATCCTCCATGGTTATCTTAAGCATGCACGCATGTTCCTTTCATCCAGCTATCCGACATCGTCTTCACCCGCCGAAGCAGGTACGAAGCCGGACGCTTTGCGTGCATAATCAAAACGGAGCTGTTCTTCACAGCTCCATAAGTATACCACATCTAGAGATGTGCCGTATGTGAAATTGTTGTGTCTTCACCCGGATCCCACTGTATGATGTGGCCGGCCTGCAGCGACTTCTGCACATCGATGGTCCGCTGATTTGACGAGCCCTTGAACAGCAGGGTCACATCCTTCTCCGCCATGATAAACGGCCCATCCACGAGAACATCGATGTAGCTTAGAAGCTCCTTCGTTTCCGGCACCTCTGTCACCATCTTTCCGAGAAGATCGCGGTCATAGAGGTAACCGCTGAAGCACCAGAGATCCTTCTCCGGATACAGGGCCTTAAAGCGGCGTACGAGGGACAGCACAGCCGGCTGGTTCTGCGGCTCCATCGGCTCCCCGCCGAGCAGCGTCAGACCCTGGTATGCCGGGTCTGCAAGGTTCCGGAGAATCTCATCCTCCGTTTCCTTCGTGAATTCCTGTCCATAATCAAACGGCCAGGCGATCTCGTTGAAGCAGCCCGGGCACTTATGTGTGCAGCCCGAAACAAACAGGCTCACACGAACCCCCGGACCGTTCGCGATATCAAAATACTTTATTTCTGCGTAATGCACCTCTGCACCTCCCGCCGTTTCCAGAACAGCTGGACCGGTCACCCGATCCAGCTGTTCTGCGTCTTACTTGCGATAGCGTTATTATATTTGAGATAGAGTTATAGGTTTACAGGTGAAGCACTCTGTCCTTGATCTCCTGTGTACGGCCCTGGTTCCAGAACTGGGTACCGATATAGCCACAGGTTCTGCGTGCAACCGACATCTTCGTCTGATCACGGTTTCCGCAGTTCGGGCACTCCCAGACGAGCTTTCCATGCTCATCCTCGATGATCTGGATCTCGCCGTCGTAGCCGCAGCACTCACAGTAGTCTGACTTCGTGTTGAGCTCGGCATACATGATGTTATCATAGATGAACTTCATGACACTGAGCACCGCCGGGATGTTGTTCTGCATGTTCGGCACCTCGACATAAGAGATGGCACCGCCCGGTGACAGCTTCTGGAAATCCGCCTCGAACTTCAGCTTCGTGAAGGCATCGATCTTCTCACGAACATTCACATGATAGGAGTTCGTGATGTAGTTGTGATCCGTAACACCCTCGATCATACCGAAGCGCTTCTGAAGGGCCTTCGCAAACTTGTAGGTCGTCGACTCCATCGGTGTGCCATAGAGTGAGTAGCTGATGTTTTCTTCCTTTCGCCACTCGGCGCACTTGTCATTCAGATGCTGCATAACCTTCAGTGCAAACGGCTTCGCCTCCGGATCGGTATGGGACTTGCCGGTCATGCGTACGCACATCTCATAGAGGCCGGCGTAGCCGAGGGACAGGGTGGAGTAGTTTCCGAAGAGAAGCTTATCGATCTTCTCGCCCTTCTTGAGACGAGCCAGTGCACCATACTGCCAGAGGATCGGTGCGACATCCGAGGTGGTGCCCATCAGGCGCTCATGACGGATACGGAGTGCACGATGGCAGAGCTCCAGGCGCTCATCGAAGATGCGCCAGAAGGCTTCCATATCGCCATGGGCGGAGCAGGCCACGTCCACGAGGTTGATCGTCACCACGCCCTGGTTGAAGCGGCCGTAATACTTATGCTGACCCTTCACGAAGTTGCCGGCATCGGCCTTATTATCATCGTTGCAGAGGCCCTCCGGCTGCTGCTCGTTATCCGGTGTCAGGAAGGAACGACAGCCCATGCACGGATAAACATCGCCCTTATACTCCCGCATCTTCTTCGCTGAGATGTAGTCCGGTACCATGCGCTTCGCGGTGCACTTCGCTGCCAGCTCCGTCAGGTAGTAGTACTTGCTCTCCGGATAGATATTGTCCTCATCCAGTGCGTAGATGATCTTCGGGAAGGCCGGTGTGATCCAGACACCCTTCTCATTCTTGACGCCCTGCATGCGCTGCTTCAGAACCTCCTCGATGACCATCGCGAGGTCATCACGGGTCTGCCCCGCCGGTACCTCATCGAGGTACATGAACATCGTAACGAACGGTGCCTGGCCGTTACAGGTCATGAGGGTGATCATCTGATACTGGATGGTCTGTACTCCACGTACGACCTCCTCCTCCAGGCGCTTCTCCACGACCTTCCGTACCTGCTCGTCGGTCATGCTCACGCCGGCCTCTGCATTCTCCTCCAGCACGCGGCCCGTGATCTTCTGACGGGATACGTCCACGAACGGTGCCAGGTGGCTGAGGGTGAAGGACTGTCCGCCATACTGGTTCGATGCCACCTGCGCGATGATCTGTGTCGTGATATTGCAGGCCGTATAGAAGCTGTGCGGCTTCTCGATCATGGTGCCGGAGATCACGGTGCCGTTCTGCAGCATATCCTCGAGATTCACGAGATCACAGTTGTGCTCACGCTGTGCGAAGTAATCAGAATCATGGAAGTGGATGATGCCCTCGCGGTGTGCCTTCGTGATCTCCTCCGGGAGAAGCACACGGTTGGTGAGGTCTCTCGATACATAGCCGGCCATATAGTCACGCTGTGTGGAGTTGATCACCGGATTCTTATTCGAGTTTTCCTGCTTCGCCTCCTCGTTTGACTGATCGAGAAGGGACAGGATTTCTTCATCGGTGGTATTCGCCTTACGCGCCAGCTCACGGGTATAGCGATAGCGCACGTACTTCTGTGCGACCTCATAGCCACGCATCTCCATGATGCCGGTCTCGACCATATCCTGGATCTCCTCGACAGAAACCGCACGGTCCAGCTTCGCGCATTGGCCCGCTACGTTTTCCGCGATGCCCTTGATCTGGTACTCATTCATCTGGTAGATCGGATCGACCTCCTTGTTCGCCTTCCGGATCGCATTCGCGATCTTCGAGATATCGAAGTTTACCTCCTTACCATTTCGCTTGATGACGTTCTGCCTCGACGCGAGGTCCTTTTCCTGTGTTCCCATGACTGTTCTCCCTTTTCTCTTTTATTCCGTCCGACGGATTTTTCTTTTTTATAGTTAACGGTTTACAAAATATTGTTTTTATGCTACTGCTCATATACTATATCTTGTGTGCAGAGTCTACTATACTACGACAGGAGCAAAATAGGAAGGGTCAAATGCAAAAGTTATGGCACCCGCTCTTTCCATTCTCTTTTTTATATCCGTCCGCTTCACGCGCCCGCGTGACTCGTCGAACGCACGAAAAAACAGGCCCTGGAGCTTTCTCCAGAGCCTGTCGCCTGTTCACTTTTTTCTGGCCAATGCAGTCGAAATCAACACGGATGGCTGCTTCCTGTCTGCACGATCCGTTTTACTGAAGAGGGATGACACCGCCCTCATACTTCTCGTTGATGAAATCTGCAACCTTCTTCGACTGAAGAACCTCGACGAGCTTCTTCGCCCAGTCCGCGTCCTTATCCTTCTCTGCTACAGCGACGATGTTACCATAGGTCTGTGCAGCCTCGGAGTTCGGATCCTCCTGAACCAGTGCGTCGGATGGCTTGAAGCCGGCCTCGATCGCGTAGTTACCGTTCATGCAAGCGAAATCTACGGAATCAACCGATCTCGGAATCTGCGCAGCCTCTACCTCGAGGAGCTCTACATTGTGCGGATTCTCGACGATATCCTGCTTGGTGGCCTTGAGACCAGCACCATCCTTCAGGGTGATGATACCGTTATCCTGCAGGAGGAGAAGCGCACGTGCCTCGTTGGTGGTATCGTTCGGAACCGCGATCTGTGCACCATCGGCGATGTTTGCGAGATCAGAAGACTTGCCGGCGTAGATACCGAACGGCTCATAGTGGATCTTGCCTACAGATACGAGGCTGGTCTTGTTCTCTGCATTGAAGTCATCGAGGTATGGCTGGTGCTGGAAGTAGTTTGCCTGGATCTCACCCTGCTCGGTCGCGAGGTTCGGCTGTACATAATCGTTGTAGGTTACAATTTCAATGTTTACACCAGCGGCCGCAAGGTCATCCTTCGCTGCCTCGAGGATCTCTGCGTGTGGGCTTGGTGTCGCACCGATCTTGATGTCGACCGGCTCAGCGAGCGGCTCGATGGCGTCGGATGCCTCTGCAGCAGCGGCGGTCGTCTCAGCAGCCTCTGTCGTCGCTTCCGTTGCAGCCTCTGTCGCTGCCTCGGTTGCAGCGGCGGTCGTAGCAGCTGCAGTGGTTGCCTCTGGTGTGCTGGATGAACCGCAGGCTGCAAGGGATGCAGCAGCGAGAACAGCAGCAAGTGCAAGTGTGATGTTCTTCTTCATAATTTTTTCCTCCTCACCGGTCCTCGACCGGTTCTTCGATACCATATGCATCGTTTATTTATATCCAGTGGGATATACAAATGTTAATTTCTGGCCCGCTTATCGGTTTTCGCACTTAAGCGCATCCAGAATTCCTGAATGATCTGTACGAGGATCACCAGTACTGCGACCGCGATCAGCATGATGTCGGTCTGATAACGATAGTAGCCATAGTTCAGTGCGATCGCACCGAGTCCGCCACCACCGACGAAGCCGGCCATCGCCGAGTAGCTGAGGATCGTCGTGATACAGATGGCTGCACCGACGAGAAGACTCGGCTTCGCCTCCGGCAGCAGCACCTTGAAGATGATCTGCGTGTTCGTCGCACCCATGGACTTCGCTGCCTCGATGACGCCAGCATTGACCTCCTTCAGACTCGACTCCACCATACGTCCGATGTACGGTGCCGATGCGATGATCAGCGGTGGAATGATGGCCTTCGGTCCCAGTGTCGTGCCGACGAGCATCTTCGTCAGCGGCAGCACCATCACCAGCAGGATCAGGAACGGAATCGAACGGAAGATGTTGATGAGCACCCCGAGCACCGTATGAACCGGTGTCATCGGATGGATGCCATCCTTATCTGTCACCACCAGGATCACGCCCAGCGGGATACCGATCAGGTACGAGATACTGCTCGAGATCAGGGTCATATATATGGTGGCCCAGGTTTCCTTCAGATACATGGAAATCGATGATGCATCCATCTTACTTCACCTCCTCAAAGCGGATATCGTTCGATCTCAGATAGTGGGTGATGCGTTCTGCCTCCTCCACACTGTCCGGAAGCTCTACGACCATCTGTCCGACGGCCTGGCCCTCTACCTCCTTCGTGTTGGCGAAGAGGATATTGACCGGCGCGTTGCAGCTCAGTACGATGTCCGAGATGATCGGGCGATGTGCCTTCTGTCCATCGAAGATGATACGGATCTTCGGATTTGCGCTGTCGCCGAAGTTCACCGGCTGGATCGCATTGGCATTGCCATCCCCGAGGATCAGACGGCGTCCGATCTCTGTCTTCGGATTACTGAAGACCTCCGATACCGGACCGCTTTCCGCGATGTGACTGTGGTCAATGATGGCGACATTATCACAGATGGCTTCGATGACAGACATCTGATGCGTGATGACGATGACCGTGACGCCCATCTCCTGATTGATTTTCCTCAGAAGATCGAGGATCTGCTTCGTGGTCTTCGGATCCAGCGCTGAGGTCGCCTCATCACAGAGGAGCACCTTCGGATTCGTCGCGAGCGCCCGGGCGATCGCCACACGCTGCTTCTGTCCACCCGACAGCTGGGACGGATAGTTCTTCACCCTGTCCTCGAGGCCGACGAGCTTCAGCAGCTCCATCGCCCGCTCCTGTGCCTTTTTCTTCTCGACCCCTGCGATCTCCAGCGGGAAGGTAACATTCCGAAGAAGATTCCGCTGATCCAGCAGGTTGAACTGCTGGAAGATCATGCCCATCTTGCGACGCGCCTCCCGGACCTCCTTATCGCTCATATCCCCAAGGGACTTTCCCTCGAAGAGAACCTGTCCGCTCGTCGGGACCTCCAGATAATTGATACAGCGGACCAGTGTCGACTTGCCCGCGCCGGAGAGACCGATGATACCCTGTACCGAGCCCTCCAGAATGTCCAGATTGATGTCATCGAGCGCATTCACGTCCCCACTCGAGGTGTGAAAGGTCTTGCCCATATTCACCATCCGGATGATCTTATCACCCTTTGCCATACTACATCCTCCCGAGGCCGCGGGTTCGACGTCTTTCACTCGCCGCCTCTTTTTAATGTCCACAGTTTACGACTTCTATAAGTTAAAAGCAAATACATAATAACAATAATCCGCTATAGGGCATGCCTATAGCGGACTCAACTCTCGATGTTTCTTTATGTATTATGAGCAGAGCTCGATGATGGCTTCTGCATAGACCTTGGTCGCCAGCACGATGTTCTCGAGATCGAAAAACTCATCCGCACCATGCATGTGCGTGTCGATGCCAGGAAGAACCGCACCGAAGGCCACACCATTCTTGATGTCATGAACGTAGGTACCGCCGCCGATGGCCATCGCCTCACCCTTGAGACCAGTCACCTGCTCATAGGCACGAAGCAGCTTCTGAACGAATTCACTGTCTGCAGCCACTCTGTGTGGCGGAATCATACCCGGGGTCTCGAAGTCGAAGCCATGGGCATGCGCCGTCTTCTCCGCTGCATCCTGACAGTTTTCCTTCGTCGCCATCACCGGTGTACGGCTGTCGAACTTCACCTCGACATAGCACGGATCCACATGATAGAGGTCCGGTGTACAGGTCAGTGCATGGGACTCCGCATCCTCCATCTTGATACCGAGGTGCGCACCGTCGGTCTCCGCCCACGGGAAGATCTCCAGCATAGCCTTAATCGCATCGATCTGTGCACAGGCAGCGAGCGGAAGCTTCGTCGCCAGGATCATCGCAGCGAGACCTGCGTTCTTACCACCCTCTGGGGTAGACGCATGTGCAGATACACCGACGATGGTGATTTCATCCACACCGGTCTGTGTGCACTCTACACCGCAGAGCTCGCTGACCTCGTTCATCGGTGCCTCTGCGAGGTTCATATCGAGACCCTCGAAACGAAGGGTCGCCTTCTGAGGAACGGCATTCAGTGCAAGACCTGCCTCGAGTGAAACGAGACGTGGGAGTGCGGTCGACTCCTCTACCGTCTTCGAAATCGTGCCACGGAACTGGCCCTTCTCGATGTTGATGAGCGGGAACTCAGCATCCGGAGAGAAGGTCATCTCAGCCTCCGGCTCGGTCGCATAGTACTTCGCGATATCGGTACCGGAGCCGGTCTCCTCGTCCGCACCCATGATGAGACGAACGCCCTTCTTCAGCTCGACACCGGTCTCCTTCAGTGCACGCATCGCATACAGCGCACAGAGAAGCGGTCCCTTATCATCGGAGGTGCCACGGCCATAGATACGGCCATCCTTCACGATCGGCTTGAACGGCTCCGTCACCGTCCAGCCCTCGCCTGCCGGTACGACATCGGTATGTGCCAGCATATCGAGGCATCTCGGAAGAGAAGGATCGAAATCGGCGGTACCTACATAGCCGTCGTAGCTCTGCACAGGGAAGCCGTACTTCGCTGCCAGATCGATACCGAAATTCAGCGCATCGAAGGAACCATCACCATACGGCTTTCCTTCCGCATATGCGCCCTTTACAGAATTGATCGAGCAGAAATCGATCAGATCCTTTGTATACTCGTCGATGTGCTCTTCGATCCACTTATTTACTTTCTCATTCATAACAGTCTGTCCTTTCAACTATGATAGCTCCTGTCAGATGACAGTTTTTTCATCGAAAACCCGCGTGCACAGCCGCCGGCTTTCGTTTTTAATAGTAGAAGCCGCCTTAGTTCCGGCTGAATTCCGTCAGCTTCAGTTCCTTATTCCGCTCGAGTACCATACCGACGGACCACTCGTGTGCAAACAGCAGCAGCGGACGATCCTTCAGATCCTTTACGATCTTCATGTCGGAGGTTCCCTGGATATGATCGATATCGACCTCGGTGTAGTTCTCCACCCAGCGGATATAACCATATGGCAGCTGATCGAGCTTGATCTCAACATTGTACTCGTTCTTCAGACGGAAGCTCAGTACCTCGAACTGGAGAACGCCGACCACGCCGACGATGATCTCTTCCATACCGGTGTTGTACTCCTGGAAGATCTGGATCGCACCCTCCTGTGCGATCTGCGAGATACCCTTCACGAACTGCTTCCGCTTCATGGTATCCACCTGACGCACACGTGCGAAGTGCTCCGGTGCGAAGGTCGGGATGCCTTCATACGAAAACTTCTTATTGGAAAGCTCCAGTGTATCACCGATGGAAAAGATGCCCGGGTCGAAGATACCGATGATATCGCCCGCATACGCCTTCTCCACGATCTTACGCTCATCCGCCATCATCTGGGTCGGCTGGCTCAGCTTCACCTTACGACCGGTCTGCACATGGTTGACTTCCATGCCGGCATCAAACTCACCGGAGCAGATACGCATGAATGCCACACGATCACGGTGCTTCGGATCCATATTGGCCTGGATCTTGAACACGAAGGCAGAAAATGCCTCGTCCACCGGACTGATGATGCCCTGGTCACTGCTTCTCGGAAGTGGCGGCAGCGTCATCTTCAGGAAGTGCTCCAGGAAGGTCCGAACGCCGAAGTTGGTAAGCGCCGATCCGAAGAAGACCGGTGTCAGGTCGCCACGATCGACACGCTCCTGGTCATACTCGTCAGAGGCACCATCGAGAAGCTCCAGGTCCTCCTGCAGCTTATCATAATACTCGAAGCCGACCATGTCCTTGAGGCCAGGATCATTCACCGAAACATCCTGCTCGGCCACGGCCTTCGTACCGCCGGCGTTTGCCGTAAAGAGCTCCACCATCTCGGTCTCACGGTCATAGACGCCCTTAAAGTTACGCCCACAGCCGATCGGCCAGTTGATCGGGCAGGTATGAATACCGAGGACGTTCTCGATCTCATCAAGCAGCTCGTATGGATCCCGGGCCTCACGGTCAAACTTGTTGACGAAGGTAAAAATCGGGATATGGCGCATCACACAAACCTTGAACAGCTTGATGGTCTGCGGCTCGACACCCTTCGCACCATCGATGACCATGACCGCACTGTCGGCTGCCATGAGTGTCCGGTAGGTATCCTCCGAGAAGTCCTGGTGTCCCGGTGTATCCAGGATGTTAATGCACTTTCCTTCATAATTAAACTGAAGCACAGAGGAGGTAACCGAAATACCTCTCTGCTTCTCGATCTCCATCCAGTCGGAAACCGCATGCTTGGTTGCCTTACGCCCCTTGACGGTACCTGCGAGATTGATCGCGCCTCCATACAGAAGGAACTTCTCCGTCAGTGTCGTCTTGCCGGCATCCGGGTGAGAAATAATCGCAAACGTACGTCTCTTCTCGATTTCTTCTTTTAAACTTGCCATTCTATCCTCAATAATCTAAAAACACACACAAAATCGTCAATCATCATAGCACAAAAAAGGCTATGCCGTAAAGACATAGCCTCTCATTTCTATCTTCAGGGTTGAAGTGATTACTTTCAGTGACTTGTCAAACTAACTTCCACCCCTCTTCTTCCAAAGATGGAACTTACTTATTCCAAATGCCATAGTGGAATTAAGTAATTCCAAATGCTATTCTTTGCAGGTTCAT